>JAEFBC010000136.1 GCA_016292155.1 Saccharofermentans sp.
GAAGCTATTTAAATGATATCTAAGTAACAAAATATTTCAAAGCACGGTAATACAAAAAATTGCACGAAAAGTGATGAAAAGATTGTTCATTATTTGCATACCTCATCAGAGAGGGCCTGCTTTAAATCATTTATTCCTGATTTTTGAGGATTTGTCTCACTCGAAGAAACCGCGAAAACACGGGCATCTTCGGCAAAATCAAGAACGTTTGACATCATCTGGAGCTGTTTTCTTACCTGCTGTGCAGAAAGCTTGTCACACTTGGTGAAGACCAGGAAGTAGGGAAGCCCTGCGCTGTTGAGGAAATTAAGCATTCCGATGTCGTCATTAGAGGGTTCGTGTCTGATATCGATCAGCAAAAGCACAAGGTCGATGCCTTTTCTGACCCTGAAATAGTTGTCGCAAAGCTCTGAAAAGCCTCTGGACTTGTCTTTCGAAGCTTTTGAATAGCCATAACCGGGGAGGTCGGCAAGAATTGCCTGACTGTCCATATCAAAATAGATGATCTGCTGTGTTTTTCCCGGTGTCTGGGATACTCTTGCAAGCTTTTTGTTTCCGCCGAGTGCGTTAACAAGTGAAGATTTGCCGACATTGGATCTTCCGGCAAGAACGATCTCCGGAAGCGTCTCGTCAGGAAGGTCCTTAATAGAACCGCAGGTCTTAAAGTGTCTGATCTTTCCAAAATTAATAGCCATTGTTTATAACTCTGTCCAAATTGTAGAAGTTGTCGGTTTTGTCGGCTTTTCTGTCGGTTTTTAGCAAAAGTTGAGACTAAAACCGACAAGGGTCCGCATTAGAATTTTAACATGAACAACTTTTATGGCAAAACAACGGGAAAGATAAGGCGCATGAGCCTTTGTGAACGGATAATGCGGCTGGCTGGAGCGCTCCTTAACGAGGCAGGGCTCCTTGGAAAGGCATTTTCAAAGAGGCCTTTGCTGCTTCCTGCGGTTTTATTGCTGTCCTGCTGTTATCTGAGCTATCTGTCTGGGTCTTTTATCCCTACAATCTGCTTATGTGTGCTGGTGATCAGTGTGTGCTTTGTCCATGCCAAAAGCACCAGGCATTTTAATGTGGTCTTAACGGGCATAATGCTTTGTTCTATATTGATCTACAGCGGTTTTCAGATCTCGTCGGCACTTAATGCGTATCAGGATCTGAATCAGGATGAATTCATCTGCCGGATAACTAATGTGTCACATGATCTGGCCGGTGATACAGACATAGTGGTTAATCTTAAAGGAGGCACTTATGCAGTGCTGAAATACTATGGAAATGACAGCCGCTATAAAGCACTTGATACAGGTGACGTCCTTATCGTGAGCGGAAGCATCAAAGAGCCGGAGAAAGCCGGCAATCCGGGCGAATTCGATTACCGCGGATACTTAAGAAAGCAGGGGATACTGTATGTTGTTAAGTGCGATTCTTTTGAGATAGCCGGAGAAGCGGGTTTCCCGGCAAATATAGCAGGCCATATCCGGAACCTGTTTTTCAGAATGGGGAAAAACGCCGTAAATGCTGTAACAAGGGGCTTTGACAGGTCTTCGAAGGCATTGGCGGCTGCTGTCTGTTTAGGTGATAAATCGCTTATTTCAGATGAGGTAAGAAGAGACTTCAGGATGTCCTGCTGTTCGCATCTCCTGGCTGTGTCAGGCACCCATTTCTCAGGGTTTCTCGTGTGTCTTCCGGTGATCCTTAACGCCTTTAAGCTTAAGCGTAAAAGCGCATTTCTAGTACATACGCTGTTCTGCATACTGATCGGCTGCATGACAGGCTGGAGCGACTCGGTCACGAGGGCTGCCGTCATGAGCATCTGCGTATTCGCAGAAAGAGACTGGCTGTCAGCATTAAGCCTTGCTTCGCTCGTAATGACGCTGGCAGACCCGTTCTGCCCGTTGTCTTCAGGCTTTCAGATGAGTTTTTGTGCGGTGCTGGGCATAAAGATCTACAGCAAAAAGATCTCAGATCTGCTGATGCGGATCCATTTTGGCGAGAATTCATCGGCTGTACTGGCTTCAGCAATAAGTGCTTCCCTTGGCATGATCCCATTCTGGTCTGAAATAGCCATGAGACCTGATATAGAGCACCTTTTGATCCAGATGGCAGGCTCATTCATTGCTGGCCTGACGTGTACTTGTTTTGTCCCGTGCGTCTTCCTCTGCGTGATGTTTCCGTCTTTTTCGCAATACTTATCGGCACCTTTTCACATCTGCCTTAAGTGCCTTCAAGGGATCGTTGAGCTCGGATCGGGATTAAGTGAGAGGGGAGGTGCTCCGGTTCATATGCCAGGAGGCTTTTTGCTGCTTTTGGGAGCCGTTGTTTTCCTGATATTCCTGCCGCCATGCGCGTTAAAACGTGTGTTTTTGAAGCCTTCGTGTCTGGTGCTGGCCATTATGACAGGTTTTTCTGTCGTCCAAGTGGTGAATAAGCCTGATGTAAGGATAGTTTTCGCTGACGTCGGGCAGGGTGACTGCTGCCTAATAATGACGCCTTCCGTAACCTGTCTGATAGATGCCGGAACTTATGAGGAAGGGGCTTCTACGGTAAGTGATCTGCTGGATTATTACGGTATCTATAAGGTCGATGTCTGTATCATGAGCCATTGGGACGTCGACCACGCCGGAGGAATAGCTGCTTTGTGCGTTCAGGGGCGGACAAATCAGATACTGACAGCTTATGTGCCGGGTCCTGAAGATCATGACAGGGATGTCCTGGATTTTTTCAAGGCTACGGGTATGGATAATGCCCGGAAAGCCTTATTTAAAAGCCAGTTGGAACCAATTCTGGCAGGTGACAGGATAGCCCTTTCCGATTCTGTAAATATCGATGTTTTATATCCTTATAAAAGCAGCGGAGGCGGAAATGAGGAAAGCCTCGTGCTGATGCTTAATGTCACTGGAAAAGAGGAAACTACGGTCCTTTTTACCGGAGATATCGGAAAGCTTACAGAAGACCGCCTGGTAAAAGACGGCTGTGCAATAGACTGCGATATCCTGAAAGTCGCCCATCACGGCTCGAAATATTCCTCGAGCAGCGGTTTTCTGGACAAGTGCTCGCCTGAGATAGCAGTAATCTCAGTGGGAGCTCATAATTTCTACGGCCATCCCGCGCCGGCCACTATGGAACGCCTGGAACATGCAGGCTGTAAGGTTTTCAGGACCGACCGGGAGGGGGCGGTTGTGCTGGAATATTAAATGTTACAGTTTTCTTTGCCTTATTTTGTCCCATAAACCCCACTGGAAAACAGAAGCAATTTGTTATAATCGGAACGTTAGGATATATAGGAGAGCATCCGGTCATTAAGTCCGGGGAATGGAGATTATGAGCACAAATATACGTAAAACATTGAGGTTTTGGGCAGCCGTTTCTCTTGCGGCAGCTGTTTCCATGTCAACATTGACAGCCTGCAAGATCCCGGGTGGCAACATCGGCAGCACAGAGATTCCACCGAATACCGTAACCACTGAGACCACTGAGCCGACACCCACACCTGAGCCTACTAATTCACCGACGCCCACACCCAGTCCCACTCCGGCAAAGGCCCATATGGACAAGCCTGAAGAGGATACGAAGGCCCCGATGTTCTTAAGCCTTCCTGAGTCTGTAAGCATCAAGGTCGGCAGTGAATTCAATATCCAGAAGCATATCGGCTATATCGATAACTGTGACGCCGAAGTAGATATCAAGGTTGAAGGTGAGGTCGACACAGCCACTGTAGGAAGCTATCCGATCACTATCACTTTGACAGACGATGCAGGCAATACGAAGACCGGCAATATGACGGTCAAGGTCTATAAGCCCAGCAACAACGGCGGTGGCGGCGGAGGCGGATCTGACACGCACAAGACACTCGCATACAGCGATTTTATGGCCAGATATCCTGATGCTGACATCGCTTATGGTATTGATGTCTCCAGGTATCAGGGTGATATCGATTTTAATAAGGTCAAGGCTGCAGGATGCGAGTTCGTATATCTCAGAGCCATGATCTACAACAACAATGAACTCGGTGTAGACCGCAAATTCGAACAGTATTATGCGGATGCAAAGGCTGCAGGCCTTAAGATCGGCGTTTATTACTATTCGACTGACAGCACCATCGAGATGCTCCATGAGCACTGCGCTGAACTCCTTAAGGTACTGGCCGGCAAGCAGATCGATCTTCCTGTCGCATTTGACTGGGAGAGCTGGTGGAATTTCCAGAAATACAATATGAGTATTGTTGATATCAACAACCTGTTCTATGAATTTGCGGACATCATGACCCAGAACGGTTATAAGACCATTCTCTATGCGAGCAAGTATTACCTTGAGATCATCTGGGAACCTGCAGGTTACGATGTATGGCTCGCTCACTATGTCAAGCAGACAACCTATGAGGGTGAATATACCATCTGGCAGACAGGTTCTATCGGCAGGATCGACGGATGTTCTGAAGATGTGGATACTGATATCCTCTTTAAGAGCAAATATCCTGAGGTATTCGGCGGCAGTTCCGGCGGAGGCGGTACGGACGCCGGAACTGGTGAAGGAGAGCCCGTTGGCTAAGCCGAAGGCATTGCCCAAGGGAGTTTTGAATTCCCGTCAGATGCTCGCAAAGATCAGCAAAGAAGCTGATTCTTTAGGTCTCGTTCTTTTGTATGGCACCGAGAACTATATGTTGGACGGTGCTATTTCCATGCTTAAGAAATCCTGCCTTGGCGAAGGCGCCGAGGACATGGATTATGCCGTGATCGATACCAGGACAGGCGATAAGTTCGATATGGGCAAGCTCGAAGAGCTCGTTTCGATGCCGCCCTGGATGTCACCTAAGAGGCTTGTAGTCATCAAGCAGTCAGGACTTCCCAACAGGGAATTATCCGATAAGGACATTGAGATATTAAAGGATATCCCGTCTTCTGCGGTCGTCGTTTTTTTCGAGGAGACCGTAGACAGCAGGAAGAAGGCTTTTAAGGCCTTCCAGCAATACGGAACCGTTGCATCCATGAGCGGTTTTGAAGAAGACGAGCTAACGGGATGGATCACCAAGAGATTTGCCAAGGAGAACATCAGGATAGGCTTTGAGGCTGCCAATTCCATGTCTTCAAGGTGTGCGAACAACATGATGGAGCTTGTAAATGAGATCAACAAGCTCACACTCTACTGCCAGGGCAAAGGATATTCGGAAGTAACTCCCGATATCGTTGAACTCTGCTGTCCTCCGGACTTAAGCGGCAAGATATTTGACATTATGGACGCCTGCGGCTCAGGAAATGCCAAGATCGCCCTTGGAACCCTTGATAAGCTCATTGCAAACAAGGAACCTTTGCCCAGGATCAGGGTCTCTATCGTAAATCACTTAAAGGCTTTGATAATGGCCAAGGAAGCAGGGAATGCGGGTGTCCTGGTGGACAGGACCGGCATGAATGATTTCAGAGCCAGGAAACTGTGCTCCCAGGCCCAGAATTTTAACATGAAGAGCCTTATTTCACTTTATCTGGCGGCTTCAGACTCCGACAGTGAGTTTAAGCACGGCCTTATCGACGAACGTTATTCACTTGAGATAATTTTGGTAAAAGCATCTGCAAAAACCGGTACTTAATTAGTAGGAATTCATGATTTTTTTCCCCATTATCCTATTTGACGTTATGGGGCATATGTCTTAAAATCTTCTAGTATTATTTATAAGAATGGAGATCTTAATGGCTAAGATTCAGATGAAAACCCCTCTCGTAGAGATGGACGGGGACGAGATGACAAGAATTATCTGGAAGCAGATAAAGGATATCGTCATTTTACCCTTTGTTGACTTGAAGACTGAGTACTTTGACTTGGGCCTCAAGCACAGAGATGAGACAGCTGACCAGGTTACTATCGATGCAGCTAACAGGACAAATGAACTCGGCGTTGCAGTTAAGTGCGCTACTATCACACCTAACGCTCAGAGAATGACCGAGTATAACCTCCACACAATGTGGAAGAGCCCTAACGGAACCATCAGAGCTATTCTCGATGGTACTGTATTCAGAGCTCCTATTCTTGTTAAAGGCATCAAGCCCTTCGTTTCATGCTGGGAAAAGCCTATCACAATCGCAAGACATGCTTACGGTGACGTCTACAGAGACACAGAGTTCCTTGTAGAAGAACCCTGCAGAGCTGATCTTGTTCTCACTTATCCTGACGGAAGACAGGAGAGCCAGACGATCTTTGAATATAAGGACTCAGGCGTTGTTCAGGGTCTGTACAACACAGATAAGTCCATTACTGCATTTGCAACTTCCTGCTTCGAGTATGCTCTGGATACAAAGCAGGATCTCTGGTTTGCTACAAAGGATACAATCTCCAAGAAGTACGACGGACGTTTCAAGGAGATCTTCCAGAATATCTACGACACACAGTACAAGGAGAAATTCGAAGCTGCAGGAATCACATATTTCTACACGCTTATCGACGATGCTGTTGCAAGAGTTATGCGTTCTTCGGGCGGATTTGTCTGGGCTCTTAAGAACTATGACGGCGACGTAATGAGCGACATGCTCGCATCTGCTTGCGGTTCTCTGGCAATGATGACATCCGTTCTCGTTTCACCTAAGGGCGTTTACGAGTATGAGGCAGCTCACGGTACTGTTACAAGACACTACTACAGACACCTCAAGGGTGAGACAACATCCACCAATCCTATGGCTACGCTTTTCGCCTGGTCCGGAGCATTGAGAAAGAGAGCTCAGCTCGACGAGCTTCCTGAGCTCGAGGCTTTCGCTGACAAGCTCGAAAAGGCTTCTATCGAGACTATTGAGGAAGGCACCATCACAGGCGACCTCAACAATCTCCTTGATAACGACAACAAGAAGACAGTTACAACCGAGGAATTCCTTAAGGCTGTAGCTTCTAAGCTTTAATAATTTGGAGGAATTTGAAAATGGGTTATTACAAGACATGGATGGATAAGTCAGAGGACGCTTCCAACAGACAGGAATATATGGAATACATCAACCGTTACTATGCACTCGAGAAGGTTGCTTATGAGAAGATCCTCGGTGCATATCCTGACAACGGTGAATTCTTAAGCGGTACAGCTGCAGAGCTCGCAAGAAAGCTCGAGTTCCCTAAGGATTCCATGGATGTATTCGTAGGATTCATCGACGGTATCAAGTCCAGCCTTACAAACGGCGACGAGATCGATCTGGATGCAATCGACGATGACTACCAGCTTAATCTTTCCATCGATTACGAGAAGCTTTACTACAACATGCGTGATGCAAAGGCTGACTGGCTGTTCAACATCAAGGCATGGAAGGATATTCTCTCTGAAGAGAAGAGAAATGAGATCACTAAGGAATATCGTGAGAGCAATATGGCTCATTCCGAGCATATCGGACGTAACGATCCTTGTCCGTGCGGTTCCGGTAAGAAGTACAAGAACTGCTGCGGCAAGAAGGGCTGATCTGTTTTAAGTCAGGGGAATAGTCTTGAAAAAGCTGTTAAAGTCCAAATGGTTCATAGCACTTATCGTTCTGCTTTTACTGGCAGCGGGTGCTGTATTGAGCCTGATTCCCGGAAGTCCGGTAAAGAATCTCCTTAAGCCCGTTCAGCTCGTGGGATCTCCTTCCCAGTCGATCGTTAAGAGAGCCGGCGATACAATAACCGACTTCTGGTCGGCTATTACTGACGGTGTTGCGATCAGGGAAGAGAACAGAGCCCTCAAGGAGCAGATCGCGGACTTAAGATATCACCTTACACAGAACGAAGAGGCTGCACTCAGATACGAAGAGCTTAAAGATGCGCTTCATATCAAGGATATGTTCAGCAACTACGTTATCTATGGTGCTTCTATCCTTTCCAGAGAATCAGATGAATGGTTCTCCACGATCAGGCTTAATGCGGGAAAAGCAGACGGTATCGTTCTTGAGGAAGGTAATTCCTACCCGGTTCTCGACGTTGAGATGAACCTGGTCGGCCGAGTTATCGAGACTTCAGATACTGAATCAAGAGTATTGCCGCTCCTTCACGAAGGTTTTGCTGTAGCAGCCAAGGTTAATGCCGTTAACGGTGCGACATTCATGGTCTACGGCGACGCCGAGCTCAAGAACAGGGGCTTGTGCCTTGCTAAGAATATCGATCCCGATGCACGTCTCGAACCCGGAATGGAGATCGTCTCATCCGGTGACGGCGGCCTTTTCCCTGAAGGTATCCCGATCGGAGTAGTCGAATCAGTTGATAACTCCAATCCTTTGGAGGTTACAGCAACGATCAGACCTTATTCACAGATCGGCAAGCTCGAGGACGTGTTCATCATGATCCCTTATGTAGAACCTGAGGAGACAACAGCTCCTACTGCTTCACAGGGTACCTGATACATGCGTCTGGTGAACGAAAATACAAGATCAAGGATCAGGAAGGTGGTCGTTTATGCGATCTACATCTTCCTTTTGTCTTCGTTACAGGTATCTTTCCCTGATTCGTTCAGCTTTTTAGGGCAGGTGGCAGACCTGACTTTTGTTTTCGTAGTGCTTTCAGGTTATTTCAACGGTTTCTGGGACGGCGCTTTAGTCGGTTTCATATGCGGCCTCGTAAGAGATGTTTTCTCGCCTCCGGCAGTTATCGGACTTGACGGAGAGGTCAGAGTTACGGCATTTATCGGAGCTTTCACGCTCTTTTCCGCCGGCATTATCGGAGCATCTTTCTTTACGAGGAGAATGCACAGGAACATTCCTTTTTCGATCGTTGCGGTAATCTTTACAACATTCTGCTACAAGATCGCGGGATATCTCCTTATCTACGGATGGAGCATCCTTGCTGGATCTTACACAAGCATTTATTCGCCGCTGACTGCGCTTTTATATTCATTCCTTCCGCAGTTGCTGCTTAACACGGTCACGGCTATTCCGATGATCGTACTTATAAGATTTTTAGGTCCTGTGTCTTTCAAGAAGACAAAACAGGATGATGAGATACTTGAGAATAAGGGTGGTGGAACATGGCTCGGAATCTGATAGACGATTACGGTGCATTTGACCATAATGCCGAAAAAGCGAACAAGGCAGACGCCGGTTCGGTCTTTAGACGCGCCTTCAAATTCCTCACCAACAGATATCTCGTTCTGGCCGTAGGATTCTCGGTATTTGGCGTGATAATCCTCATCATGACCATACAGCTTCAGTTCTCAGGCTACCAGAAGACACTTTCCGAGAGTTCATCCGGTATCATCAGACAGTATTCGTCACAGGCACCGAGAGGCAATATCTACGACAACAAGGGCGTCCTTCTCGCGTCGACTAACGAATATAACAGCGTAATGATCGCCAATGCATATTTGGACGATGCTTCGCTCAATTCTCTCTGCCTTGAGCTGTCCTATCTTTTTGATCAGTATCACTGCATACACGTGTCAGATCTTGACCAGTACTTCGTTCTTGATCCGAAGGCCAGATTCCTTAAAGAAGAGGCTAAGATCAGAAAATGGCAGACTGATGCGAATCTTTTCGACCTTAAGGACTATGCGTCCGGCGTTATCGTTACTTTCTCAGACGACTATGTTAAGACAGATCCGAACGTATTCTTCCTTTATCTGCGCCGCAAGTTCAATATCGACAACAGCTATACTATCGAAGAAGCGTACAGGATCATAAGGATCAGATACCAGATCTTCTCCGATAACTGGGCATTCATTAAGGGTACGCCGGTTAAGATCGCTACAGATGTCCCTGATGAACTTATCAGAAAATTTGAAGAGCAGAACTATCACTATATGGGTATCGTTGCAGGCAAGGAATATGCCAGAACGTACTCATCGGAAGCTCTTTATGCGAGCCATGTCTTAGGCTACTGCGGCAAGATCTCGAGCGTTTCATATTCCAGCCTTGCACAGTTTGGATATACGAGTGATGACGTTGTAGGCAAAGCCGGTGTTGAAGCGCAGATGGAAAGATATCTGCACGGTAGCAGCGGTACAACACCTTACAGTATCTGGACCAAGAATGGTGAAGAGGGACTTTTCGTTCCTTACAATTACGGTATGCAGCCGGTTGAAGGCGCGACAGTATACCTTACGATCGACTCGAGAATCCAGGAAGTCGGAATGGAAGCTCTTAAGGAATACATCCTTCAGGAGAAGGAAACCGATATTTCAGGATTCAAGACGGCGTCAGCCGGTGCTTTCGTTCTGATGAATGTTAATACCGGTGCCATCGTCGCGATGGGTTCTTATCCGAACTATGACCCGAACGACTTTATCCTGCAGAACTACGGTTCCGAGCAGGCCAAAGAGCAGGTTAAATGGTACCTTGGTGTAGATGCGTATGAAGAGATCACAGCAGCAGACCTTCCTTTGTGGAACCGTGCGATCATGTCAATGTATGCGCCCGGCTCAACATTTAAGCCCTGTACGGCTCTGGCTGGATTAGAGAGCGGTGCCATAACGCCGACCCAGACAAGGATCGCCTGTGTGAGCCCTTATGACGTTGACGGTTGGAAGTTCCGTTGTTTGGAGTATCCTAACGGCGGTCACGGCTACCTTACTCTTGATGATGCTATGGCTCAGTCATGCAATATCTACTTCATGATCCTCGGTATCCGTACCGGTATCGACAATATATCTGCAATGGCAAACAGATTCGGTCTGGGTGTTAAGTCCGGAATCGATCTTCCCGGCGAGATCTCAGGCGTCATGTCCAGCCGTGAGAATAAGAGACTTACAAGACAGTCCGTCTACGATAAGACATGGTTCCCGTCAAATACGGCGCAGGCTTCCATCGGCCAGTTCGATAACTGCTTTACGATCCTTCAGCTTTGCAGATATACCGCAGGAATCGCCACAAACAAGCTTTGCACGCCTTATGTAGTCGATAAGGTAGTCGCAAGTGACGGAACTGTCCTTTATGAAGGCCAGCAGGAATCTGTTGATATCGGCATTTCAGAAGATAACATCAAGGCTGTAAGAAAGGCCATGATCAGTGCCGCTTACGGTTCTTACTACTACAATTCGACGATCGGAAACGCGTTTAACAGAGATGAATATCCGATCAAGATGGCATGTAAGACGGGTACGGCCGAGACGGGATTCGAGGATTCACGTAAAGAGTATTCTAATGGTCTCTTCATTTGTTATGCGCCTAACGATAATCCGGAAGTTGCTCTGGCTCTCGTGGTTGAGAAAGGTAAGTGGGGTTCATCCTCAGTAGGTATCGCGAAAAAGATCATGGCTGCATATTTCAACCAGCCGATGAACAGGCTGAAGACAACATATCCCCAGGGCAATCCGATGGTCGGTGACTATCTGCCGCCTTCAAACTCAAGGAGCCGTGGTTAAACAATTTATAAAAGATCAGATGTTTGTGAAAACATCAATTTTCGGATTGTTGATTTGTAATAATAATTAGTTGCTCAAAAACACAATCTATTGTACAATCTGTTCAGTATCGTTTTAATGGGAGATTTCGGATGAAAATAGTTTTGATGGCTGACAACAGGAAGACCGAGCTTTTGGTCAACTTCTGCATTGCCTACAAGCCTTTGCTTGAGAAACATCAGCTCATCTCTGTATATAACACTGCAAAACTTCTTAAGTCTGCTGCTGATCTGGAGGTTTCAGGTCTTTCAGTAGATTATTCCAGCGGCTTTGAGCAATTGGCTTCCAGAGCTGAGTATAACGGAATCGACTGTGTAATTTATCTGAGGGACGGCCGTCAGGTAGGCGAGTCCAATCCTTTCGAGCTTCTGGACGTATGCGACCAGAACACGATCCCTTATGCTACCAATATCGCTTCAGCCGAGATCTTAGTTACCGCCATTGACAGCGGTGCTCTTGATTACCGCGAATGGACAGCAGGCTGATCCGTATCCCTTTAGGACCGTTAGAGTCCAATATGTATTTAATCACCGGCTCGTCCGGTGTTTATATTATTGACCCTTCTGTTTCTCCTGAAAGGGCGGAGGATTATACGAAGATCTCAGGTCTTTCCAAAGGTGAGGCATCTGTAAAAGCGCTCTTTCTGACCCATGGCCACCACGATCACATCAAATACATCAGTGACTGGGTCAAGGCATATCCGTCTGTTCAGGTCTTCTTCAGCGGCAATGACAGTGAGCTATTGCCCAACGGCTTCATGAACTGCTCTTATATGGAAGGTTCTGAAGTTTTATATAGCTTCAAGTTTACTGATCTTGCCGGCACAGATGGCCAGACCGTATATAAGGATGACGGGATCGAGATCAAATCTTATGAGACACCGGGTCATACGATGGGAAGCTTATGTTTCCTGGCAGATCTTGGCAGCGATAAGATGATGTTTACGGGTGATACTGTTTTCAGCGGCTCTGTAGGCCGCACAGATATGCCGGGCGGATCTTCCAAGCTGATGATGGAGTCTGTAAAGAAGATTAGCAAGTTCGATCCTGACCTTAAGATCTATCCCGGTCACGGCCCCGGATCCACCATCGGAGACGAGATAAAGTTCAATCCTTTTTTCTAGGTTTTGTTATAAATAGGATAGAAAAGAAATCCTTTCTTTAAATAATCCTTGAAATGCAATAAATAAAGGCGTTACAGCCGTTTTAAACGTCCGTTTTGACGGGCGTTTGTTTTTGTCGATTTTGTCGGTTTTTGTCGAGTTTTGTATGGTAAATCAAAGGCTTTTCCATTGTAGAATCTCCCAAAAAGGAGGTGCCTTATGTCTTCACTGGAATCAGCTATTTGTTTTTCTCTTATCCTTGTTCTTCTGGCTTTCATGATCGCAGGTCCCGAAGCAATTGCCCTTGATTCTTTTCAAACGGCAAAAGACGGCGGTAATGAACTCTTTTACATGGAAAAGGACAGGGATGTTCTATACAAAAATAATGTGAGGGGCGTTGACTGTTACGATGCTTCTCCCGAGAAGCTCTGCACATTCCTTACCGGTATCTCGGATAACTTCAGGCTGTTCTATGGAACAACATTCGATCTTGCGAATGATCAGGCTGGAAAGGAGGTCCCGGATGAGGAGAATTAACCGTAAAACAAGAACTAAACATGGTGCTTCAACGATGTTCCTGGCGATAATCATGTCTGCGCTGGTACTTGTCGAATGCACTTATCTCTCGTTCGTCTGGAATCTTGATTATGCCTTAAGCGTAAATGTTGCCTTGAAGAACCAGATCGAGACCATCTTAAGCGACTATAACAGGCAGCTATACAGTATCTACGGCATTTATGCCTTTTCGATAGAAGGAATCGACAACGAGTGTTTTGAGAAAGCTCTCGAGATAAACGACCTTGAATCCAGATCCGAGCTGTATATTTCAGGTAAACAGAGATTTACCTGTGAAGACTTAAAGAAAGCGATCAATTCGTATTACTGGTACAGAGGCACCGGAATCGGCTTTAAGAGCGTTGTCCAAGGCTACAGGGACATGATCTTAGAGCTCGATAAGAAGGGAATACTGCAGAAAGTCGGACAGTTCATGAAGAGTCCTGCCGCAGAGTATGTATCAAAGATACTGTCAGGCTCTGAATCTGCATCCGAATGGATCACGAAAGCAGGAGATGCACTTAATATCGATGAGCTCACGGAAGAGGCAGACAGTATCGATTCGTTAAGCTCGGATTACAAGAACGCGGTCAAAGATTACGGGATCAATATAAAGATCGACGCGGCCGAGTTTGATTCGCTCCTTAAAGCCGTCTCCAGGCTCGAGAAAACATATGCTGCATTATCTGACAACTCCAACGGCATGATCACCAAATGCAACGCCTCGCATTACTGTGCTTACAATTTTGACTGCTATTTCAGACCTTCAGGTGATGCTTCGATCAACGGCACGTCATTTGATTCGGTTCACGGAAAAAGAAAGGCTGACTGTGAATACATAATTACCGGCAGCGGAACCGAAGCTGCCACTGCGGAAGTCAGTTTCCTTATAGTTCACGTCCTTGTCGCATCCTGCATGCTTAAAGACTTTGCCAATGAGAAGTTCAGGAACACGATGGAGGTTATTGCCAGGGTAATATCAGCGATTATAACCGCGGTAAGCGAAGGCGCGGTCAATATCGATTACAGGATCATCGCAGTCGGTCTTACTTTCTATTGCGCCCTCGTTCAGGCAATCAAAGAGTATTACGCTGTGCTTAACGGCGGCAGGGCGGTTATCTTCGAATATGACCGCGAGAAGATCGTTACCTTTAACTACAGGGATTTCCTTTATCTTTTCAGTCTTTGCGTGCCTTTGGATACGCTTCTAGAAAGAAGCCTCACAGTTCTTGAGAGGGACTACGGAAAACTCTATAAGGGACTGACTCTGGAAGCGGATTACAGGGGACAGACATATGCTCTCACGAAGTCATACATGCTTTATGAGTAAAGGAGAACCTGACATGAAATATAAAAACAAGCGCGGTTCAGTGACTTTGGAATCGGCGATCGCATTTACCGTCACGATCGTCTTTATTGCTTCGATCGTTTCTGCCATAGATTTTTACCGCACGGATATCCTCATGAGAAGGTCTGTCGAGCAGACTTGCGAGAAGATGGCGCTCCTTTATCCTGTTTCTGTTCCTGCAAGTGATCTTGTATCCTCAGCAGTCAATGCTTTTCCTGATCTCGGTATCGGGAATACCAAAGGCGCCGAAGTCATCGCGAAAGTGGCGTCCGCAGGCATGGGCTTCGATCAGAAGACAGGTCACACGATCAGGGAGCTTATCCTTCAGGGCCTGTTCTCGAAAACAATGGAAGAGCAGATTAGAAAAGCCTTTATCGAGCGTAACGGCGGCTCAGAATTCTTTGCACCTGATGAGATAGAAGTGTTTTTCGCCGTAAACGACAGACATAACATCATTGAGGTGGTTACGGATTATTCGGTCGTGACAATAGCTGGAAAGAAGACCAGGAGCATTTATTCTGTGATCCCGCTCTATGGCGAGCCCATCCTGATGCTCAACGGGGAAGAACATAAGGAGGCTCAGGAAGAGGATAAAGACGGTATCTGGTCACTTAATAATTTTGACAGGGGAGATGCGTTCAGGGAAAAGTACGGAGCCAACCTTCCCAAGACCTTCCCTGTGGTGGATTCGGTCAACGGCGGGGAAGTTACGGCCATAAGGAGCATCGATCTGACTTCGCCTTACTATCAGGACACCAAGAATATCGAAAAGAAGATAATGGCCGATATCAAGTCCCTTAAAAGATTTGAACCTCAGACTGCCACGATAAACGGACAAAAATACAGTGTCGACAGGGTTGATTCCAGACATCTTAAGGTTATAATACCTGAAAACTCCGGCTCGATCGGTAAGGAAACCATCGAGAATCTCAAGGGATATGCCTTTGTACAGGGCGTTATACTCGATATCAGCGAGTACGGGACCTCGGAAAGATACAGCAACTGACATACCTGCCCCTTTATTGTATTAAAAATAATAATTTGTTATTATGTATTGGTATGTTTGGAGGTATGTAAATTGAGACATAATAACAGCGTAAGACGCCCGAGTCTTGCTAATTCAAAAATCACTACCGACAAGACGGCGTCTCTTTCAATTGGGGACTCTCTTAGGAAAGCCAAGACAAATCTTATTTTCTCCAGATTGCTTCTGGGCATTCTTCTCATGCTTGCTGCAACGGTTATCTTTGCGGCAGTATATCTTGGATATGCCAAGCCGATCTGGGACTATATCCTGAGAGTCGTTTCGTAATTACGGGTAAAAGGGGACAAGATGGACGACATTAAGGACAACCATTTTACGGAAAGTGAGTTAGAGGAATTAACAGATCTTTATAACGCCATGCTGACTATGAGGGACAGCACTGAGATGCATAAATTCTTTGTGGATCTCTGCTCGATAAATGAGCTTCACTCATTCCTTCACCGTTGGCAGATCGTAAGAAGGATCGAACAGGGGAAGAGCTACGAGGAGATCATCAAAGAGATCTCACCGGCAGAGGAAACTTCAGCCGACAAGGCTGGCGACGGCAAGAAATCAACCGGCAGGGTTCGTGGCAAGGCCAGATCTTCAACGAAGGTCAGCTCCACGACTATTTCGAGAGTCAAGAACTGCTATGTAAATCCCGAAGGCGGATACAGAACGGCACTTGAAAGACTCAAGGAAGCTTCCGGAGAAAATAACGAACAAAAACAATAAAGGTAACGGACAAAATGGGATTAATTGAAAGCATTTTCGGCACACACAGCGATCACGAACTTAAGAGGATCAATCCTCTTGTAGACAAGGTCTTCTCATATGAGGAAGAGTATTCAAAGCTCTCAGATCATGACCTTGCAGGCAAGACTTTTGAATTCAAGAAAAGATATGAAGACGGTGAATCACTCGATTCATTGCTTCCTGAGGCATTCGCAACTGTAAGAGAGGCATCCTGGAGAGTTCTGGGCATGAAGCCTTACAGAGTTCAGGTCATCGGCGGCATCATTCTACACCAGGGAAGAATCGCCGAGATGAAGACAGGTGAAGGTAAGACTCTCGTAGCTACAATGCCTGTTTACTTAAATGCTATTACAGGTAAGGGCGTTCACGTAGTAACAGTCAACGACTACCTCGCAAAGCGTGACTCCGAGTGGATGGGCAAGATCTACAAGTTCCTTAACATGAGCGTCGGTCTCATCATTCACGATATCCCCATGAAGGATCGTAAGAGCATGTACGCATGCGACATCGTTTACGGAACAAATAACGAATTCGGTTTCGACTATCTCCGTGACAACATGGTCGTAAGCAAGGACCAGATCGCTCAGAGAGAATTAAATTACGCTATCGTCGACGAGGTCGACTCGATCCTCATCGATGAGGCAAGAACACCTCTCATCATTTCAGGAAGAGGCACAGAATCTTCAGACCTTTACCAGAAGGCTGATACATTCGTTAAGACCTTGAAGCAGTATACGGTTATCGAGACAGACGATAAGGTCGATATGGACGAACTCGTTGGTGACGCAGACTACGTTACAGACGAGAAGGCTAAGACTTCAGTTCTTACTGCAAACGGTATCGCTAAGGCAGAGAAGTACTTCAATATCGAGAACCTCTCAGATCCAGATAACTTCGACCTTCAGCACTATATCAACAACGCTTTGAAGGCTAACGGTAACTTCAAGAAAGACCAGCAGTACATCGTACAGGACGGTCAGGTAATCATCGTAGACGACTTTACCGGAAGACTTATGCCGGGCAGACGTTTCAGCGACGGTATCCACCAGGCTATCGAAGCAAAAGAGAACGTTAAGGTCGCAAACGAGAATAAGACACTTGCTACCATCACATTCCAGAACTTCTTCCGTATGTATACAAAGCTCTCAGGCATGACCGGTACAGCTTATACAGAGGAAGCCGAGTTCAGACAGATCTATAACCTCGACGTTATCCAGATCCCTACAAACAGACCTATCGCAAGAATCGACGAATACGATGCAGTATTCAAGACTGAGAACGGTAAGTATGCGGCTATCCTTAAGACAGTTAAGGAAGCTAACGAGAAGGGCCAGCCTGTACTCGTCGGTACAGTTAACGTAGATAAGTCAGAGCTCCTTTCACGCATCTTCTCCAAGTATGGAATCAAGCACAACGTATTGAACGCTAAGAACCATATGAGAGAAGCTGAGATCGTTGCCCAGGCAGGCCGTAAGGGTGCTGTTACTATCGCTACAAACATGGCAGGCCGTGGTACCGATATTATCCTCGGTGGTAACGCTGAGTTCATGGCTCTGCAGGAGATGAGAAGATTAGGTTATACAGAAGACCTCATTGCTGCATCAACAGCTCACAACGAGACAGATGACGAGCTTATCCTTGAGGCAAGAAAGAGATTCTCCGACCTTGAGAGCAAGTACAAGGCAGAGCTCGCTCCTGAGGCTGCAGAAGTAAGAGAATTAGGCGGTCTTTACATCGTTGGTACAGAGCGTCACGAATCAAGACGTATCGATAACCAGTTGAAGGGACGTGCAGGACGTCAGGGTGACCCCGGAAGATCCAAGTTCTTCCTCTCGCTTGAAGATGACCTCTTAAGAATCTTCGGTGGTGAAAGAGTTTCCGTTATCTATGAGAGCCTTGGTATCGAAGACGATATGGAGCTCCAGGTAAGATCACTTACAAAGGTTATCGACAGCTCACAGAAGAAGCTTGAAGCAATGCACTTCTCAGCACGTAAGTCCGTCCTCGAATACGACGACGTAAACAACGTTCAGAGAACAATCACATACGATCAGAGAAAACAGGTCATCATGGGTGAGGACGTACACGGAATCTACCTCCAGATGATCGAGCGTGTAGCTTCCAGAGTCTGCAACCAGTTTGCTCTTGACGGCAAGATCACAACAACTGAGAGATATTCTCTCGGCAAGATGCTCGAAGAGATCTTCGGTCAGCTTCCTTCAGTTCTCCTCGTTCAGGACAGCAGCAAGGATATCCCTGACTGTGATGAGCTTGCGGCTAATATCGCTGATGAAGCGAAGGCTCTTGTTGAAGAGAAGGAGAATGAGATCACCAAGGAAGTATTCCGTGAAGCTGAGCGTCAGATCCTCTTAAGAACAGTCGACCTCAAGTGGATGGATCACATCGATGCATTGGATCAGCTCTCCAACTCCATCAGAATGAGAAGTATCGGTCAGCACGATCCTGTTGTTGAGTATAAGCTCGAAGGTTCCGCAATGTTCGAAGAGATGAACGAGAACATCCAGAATGATGCTGTTAAGTTCATCATGAGGGCAAGATTCACTCCTGAGACTCATATCGAGGCTAAGCCCCAGGTCAAGGAGATTAAGGAGAGCCACGCAAGTGCAGCAGCTGTAACACCTCAGTCAGCATCCAAGCGTATCGAGGGTTCTGCAGGCAATAATGCACCTCAGGCACCTGTCAAGCGTGATTCTTCAAAGGTCGGAAGAAACGATCCGTGCCCTTGCGGTTCAGGCAAGAAGTATAAGGATTGCTGCGGTAAGAAGTAATTCTTAAACCTTAAGATTTAAAAAATTTACCGGGTTGGCATATCGAGTGCCGGCCCGGTTTTTTATGTTATGATTTTTGGCCGTATATTCAATCGCGAAAATAAAAAATAAATATTATAATTGTCCTATGATTACAGATACTAAAGAATTTATTGAACGTGTAGACGGCGCTGCTGATTATATCAGGAGCGTTTTGTCTGACAGAACGCTTCCTGCTGTTTGTATCGTGCTCGGTTCGGGTTTAGGTCCGCTCTCAAAGATGGCTGAGGACGCCATAGAGATTCCCTATAAGGATATTCCCGGATTCCCGGTATCAACAGCTCCCGGTCACAAGGGATCCCTTATCGCAGGATACCTTTCCGGCAAGCCTGTTTTCATGATGAACGGCAGGTTCCATTACTACGAAGGTTATCCCATGGAGACCGTTACTTTCTATGTCAGGGTAATGGGCAGATTGGGTGTTAAGATCCTTCTTCTGACCAATGCGTCAGGCGGTATCAATCTTGAGATGAAAGTGCCCGAATTAGTGGCTATTACCGACCATCTCTCTTTCAATGCCGAACCTGTCTTAAGAGGTCCCAATATCGCTGAGTTCGGCACAAGGTTCCCGGACCAGTGCCATGTATACGATCCTGAACTTACAGATACTCTTGTTAACAGTGCAAGAGACCTCAATATCAGGATAAGCCGCGGTATTTATGCCTATTCAAAGGGTCCGCAGTATGAGACTCCTGCAGAGATCAGGGCACTTCGCATTTTGGGTGCCGATTGTGTCGGAATGTCTACTGTGCCTGAAGCTATTGCTGCATCTCATATGGGAATAAGAGTTGCCGCAATGTCCTGCATTACCAATATGGCAGCAGGTATTTCCGGTAATCCTTTGTCGGAACAGGAAGTCCTGGACAATGCTTCATTGGCGTCCGAGAACAGCTGCGCGCTTGTAAAAGAGTTTGTTAACAGAATCAATATTTGAGAGGAATAATTACGAATGGGTAAATTCAATTACGAAGTAAGAGATATTGCTCTTGCATCAAAGGGCCTCGAGAAGATCGAGTGGGCATACCGCAATATGCCTGTATTAAGAGCTATCGAAGCAGAACTGATCGAAAAGCAGCCTTTTGCCGGAATGAAGATCTCAGTATCAGTACACGTAGAAGCTAAAACAGCGTGCCTTGCCAGAGCCCTTGCAAGGGGCGGTGCAGAAGTAGCCCTTACAGGCTGCAATCCTTTGTCCACGCAGGATGAAGTTGCCGCAGGTCTTGCTTCTCTTGACATCATGAATGTTTATGCCGTACACGGCGATGACGAAGCACATTACTGGGGAAGACTTAAGAAAGCATTGGAATTTAAGCCTGATATCGTAATCGATGACGGCGGCGATTTTGCTTTGCTCCTGCACTCAGAATTAAAGGATATGGCTGCAAATGTGCTTGGCGGCTGTGAAGAGACGACAACAGGCGTTCACAGACTTGAGATCCTTAAGGGTGAGAATAAGCTCCTTTATCCTGTGATCGCTGTTAACGATGCGAGATGCAAGCACCTTTTCGACAACAGATTCGGAACAGGCCAGTCTGTGTGGACAGCGATCATGGCTACAACGAACCTTGTAGTAGCCGGAAAGACCGTAGTTGTCGCAGGTTACGGCATGTGCGGCAGAGGCGTTGCCATGAGGGCAAAGGGCCTTGGCGCCAAGGTAATCGTTACTGAGATCGATCCCGTTAAGGCATGCGAAGCGATCATGGAAGGCTATCAGGTCATGACCATGGATGAGGCAGCTCCGTTAGGTGATTTCTTCGTTACCGTTACAGGCTGCAAGGATGTAATCGTAGGAAGACATTTCGAGGCCATGAAGGACGGCGCGGTATGCTGCAATGCAGGACATTTCGACTGCGAAGTAAGTGTTGCTGAGCTTAAAGAAATATGTGTTGAGAGTTCCGAACTCAGAAATAACATCATTGGTTATAAGCTTAAGAACGGAAATACTGTCTGCGTTATCGCTGAAGGAAGACTCGTTAACCTCGCATCCGGTGACGGACATCCTGTTGAGATCATGGACATGAGCTTTGCCCTGCAGGCGCAGTCAGCTATGTATATTGCAACAAATAACGGAAGGCTTCCTATCGACGTATATCAGACACCCGAAGTCATCGATAACAGAGTTGCTCAGATACTTCTGGAAACCAAGGGTATCAGGATCGATGAACTTACTGAAGAGCAGAAGAAATATATAAGCTCCTGGGATCTTTGATATTTCATAGACAATTTAGACTAAAAACAGCAAGTGCCGGAGTAAATCTTCGGCACTTGTTTGTATTATATATTAATTTATAATATATGAGGAAAAATATGGATTGGAGGCCATAATATGGCTTTAAGAAATTTGGTATTAGAAGGCGATCCGCTGCTCCGCAAGACGAGCAGACCGGTAGAAGAGATCACACCCAGGATCATTAAGCTTCTGGATGATATGGCTGATACTATGTATTTTGAGGGAAGAGGCATCGGTATTGCTGCTCCCCAGGTTGGCGTATTAAGAAGAGTATTCATCGTTGATGTAGGTGATGAGCACGGGCTTATCGAATTCATCAATCCTGAGATACTTGAAGCATCAGGTTCACAGATAGATAACGAAGGCTGCCTTTCTGTTCCCGGCAAGACATGCGAGGTTGAAAGACCTTCACACATCAAGGTTAAGGCTCTTGACCGTAACGGCAACGAGTTTGAACTCGAAGCTGATGACCTTCTTGCAAGATGCATCTGCCACGAGAACGATCACCTGAACGGTATTCTCTTCATTGATAAATCCGTTGACGGCAAGATCTATAAGACAGAAAGTTCTGAGGACTGATAATATGGACAGGCGTGATCTTAAGATAATATTCATGGGAACGCCTGAATTCGCGGAGACGAATCTCAAGGCACTTATCGAAGGCGGCTATAATGTCGTTCTTGCACTCTGCCAGCCTGATAAGCCCGTAGGACGCAAGCATATCCTTACTGCACCTCCGGTAAAGGTTCTGGCACAGGATAACGGCATTGAGGTATATCAGCCCGACACATTGAAGACCGAAGAAGCTCTCGAGAAGCTTTCTTCATATAACGCTGATCTCATCGTTACTGCAGCTTACGGTAAGATCCTGCCTAAGGCAGTTCTTGATCTTCCGAAGTACGGCTGCATCAATTGCCACGGAAGCCTTCTTCCTGCAAGAAGAGGTTCTGCACCTGTTCAGCGCGCAGTATTGGAAGGCGACAAGGTCACAGGCATCACATTCATGAAGATGGATGTCGGCATGGACACAGGCGACATCATCGATAAGATCGAAGTTGCGATAGATCCCAATGAACACACGGAATCACTCATGAACAGGCTTGCTATTGCAAGTGCTGATAAACTACCGTCAATCATCGATGCTTGGGCAGCAGGAGAACTTACATCCACAAAGCAGGACGATTCTCTTGCAACTTCCTGTCCTCCGATAAGACCTGAGGAAGGCGAATTTACATGGGATCAGGACGCTATTGATATTCATAACAGAGTAAGAGCTTTGAGTGCATGGCCCGGTGCTTTTGTAATGAAGGGCGATAACAAGCTTAAAGTACTTGATTCAGAAGTAGTTGAGGACGAGACTTTGATCCCGGCAGATCTTTTGGATGCTGAGCCGGGAATCGTGGTCAAAGCAAAAGGTGAGAACCTTATTGTTAAGTGCGGCAAGGGATTTCTTAAGGTAAAGGAACTGCAGGTTCCGGGCGGCAAGAGACTGGCTTCCAGAGACTGCGCCCATAATTTCACCGTAGGAAACCCGGTAATGTAGGAGCAGTCTTATGTCTGACGATATTACGTATAAGAAGAAAGACCTGCAGAGATTAATTGCCGAAGACAATGAAAGGGAATTATGCTTTCTCATGCTCTACTGGGTATATGAGAAGGATGCTTATTCCAATCTCGTAATAAAGAAAGCAGATAAGATCGCAAGCCTTGAAGGCAGGAAGATCGATTTTGCAAGGGCAATGCTCTATGGAACTCTGACTTATACATTTACTATCGACTTTCTTATCAGACACATCACCAAGGAAGAGACAGAACTCATGGATCCTGTCTCCAGGACTGCAATCAGAATGGCAGTCTGGCAGATCCAGTTCGGCAACAACATTCCTGCTTATGCAGCAGTTGATGCTTCCGTTGAGATCACAAAAAAGTACAATCACAAAGCATCAGGTTATGTAAATGCAGTATTGAGAAAGTTCACTGAAGCTCCTGAAGCCAAGCGCTATCTCGATCAGTTCAAGCCCGGTATCAGGGTTGCATTAAAGCCTGAGATCTATGGCATTTTGAAGAAGGATTTCGGTAAGCAGGAAGCTTTCGAGATCGGCAAGGCATTCTTAGAGCCCCTGAATATTACCGTAAGATTTGATGCCCACAAGGTCGATCAGGATACTCTTATCAAAGAACTTAAGAAGGAAGGAATCACTGCTGTTAAGGGCGGCTTCATTCCTGACTGCGTTGAGATTACCGGTGGCCTTAACGGTCTTGAGAATTCCGAGTGCTTCAATAAGTACGGAATGTTCGTTCAGGGCCAGGGAGCTATGCTCGCATCACACGTTGCACATCCGAGAGTCGCTGACAGGATCCTTGACTGCTGCGCAGCTCCGGGCGGAAAGTCCACCCATATGGCACAGATGTGCAGGGATGACCTCAATATCTGTGCCGTTGATATCAATGAGTCCAGATTAGAGCTCATCATGGACAACTGCAAGCGTTTAGGCCTTACATCGATCAAGACAGTCTTGGCAGACGCTTCCAATATCAGCGAAGATGATAAGGAATCTAAGAAGACTTACGATATCGTTTTGTGCGATGTTCCTTGCAGCGGCCTGGGTCTTTTGGGAAGAAAGCCCGATATCAGGGATAAGTTTACTTACAAAGAACTTGATGAGCTTCTTCCTTTGCAGTATTCGATCCTTGAGAATGCTGCGAAAATGGTCCGTCCCGGCGGAACACTTATTTACTGCACATGCACTCTTAATTCCGACGAGAACCGGAATCAGGTAGAGACTTTCCTTTCGGAACACCGTAAGTACCATACTGTTCCGATAGATAAGTATCTTCCTGAAGGAATATATATGGATGAGGAAAGAGAGAAAAGTGTCGCAAACGGCATGATCACGCTCCTTCCCAATAAAGACAAGTGCGAAGGATTCTTTATCTGCCGCATGGAAAGAGACAGAAAGGAAGATTGATCTTGAAGGATAAGTTCTGTCTGGATCTAAATCTTAAAGAGCTTACAGCCTGGTGTGAATCACGGGGTGTGCCTAAATACCGCGCTTCGCAGATCTACGGGTGGCTGTCATCAGGTGTTGTTTCCACTGATGACATGACGAATGTTCCCAAAAATGTAAGATCGATGCTCGAAGAAGACTTTATTTTCGGCGGATTCGAATTAAAAGAGCATCTTATCTCCAAGTTGGACGGCACCGAGAAGTTCGTATATAAGCTCTACGACGGCAACATAATCGAGACTGTTGCGATGAGATATAAGACTGGAATCTCCGTATGCATTTCGTCCCAGGCAGGATGCCGGATGGGCTGTGCTTTCTGCGCTTCCGCTAAGATCGAATTCGGCAGAAACCTCTCTTCAGGAGAACTCCTCGCACAGGTCTCCGTAACACAGAAAGAATTAGGTGAGAGGGTACACAGCGTCGTGATAATGGGCATCGGTGAGCCTTTCGATAACTATGAGAATGTCATGGGCTTCATAAGGCTTGCAAACGATCCTGAAGGATTGAACTTAGGCGCAAGACATATCACTTTATCAACATGCGGACTTGTCCCCAAGATTGAGGAATTCACTAAAGAAGGCCTGCAGGTAAACCTTGCGGTATCACTTCACGCACCTAACGACGAACTCAGAAAGAAGCTCATGCCTGTAGCAAAGGCATATTCAATCGAGCAGCTCATGAAGGCATGCAAAGAATATACGAAGGCTACAAACAGAAGGATCACATTCGAATACAGTCTTATGGCCGGTATTAACGATACTCCGCAGTGCGCTTCAGAACTCGTAAAGCTATTGAAGGGCGGACTTTATCATGTAAATCTCATTGCCATGAACAAGGTGCCCGGCACGATATTCCAGTCGTCATCTCCGGCAAAAGTAAAGCAATTCAGGGATATCCTTGAATCCGGCGGTATAAATGCTACTATCAGGCGTGAGATGGGCAGCGACATCATGGCCGCATGCGGACAGCTCAGAAGGGGAACAATAGAGGCAGAAAGATGTTAGCTTACGGAATGTCTGAAAAAGGTCCCGCAAGGGATACAAACGAAGACAGCTTTGCTTATGCGAACATAGGCAATTATTTCTGCATGGTCGTTGCAGACGGTGTCGGCGGCGAATGCTGTGGTGAGATTGCCAGCAAGATCGCGGTAAACGGCGTTTTGGCTGCTTTAAAGGACAGTCTTGCTTTTATCGACAGCAAGGATGAACTGCCGCAGTTCTTTAAGGTTATTTTCAACAGAGTCAATATCATGATCCTTCACGACTGCCTCGAAAACAGGGAACGTATGGGCATGTGCACGACTCTTACGGTCGCTCTTTTAAAGGGAACCGAGCTTACGATCGCACATATCGGCGATACCAGAGGATATCTCCTTCACGGATCAGAGCTCATAAAGCTCACCGAAGACCACAATGAAGCTGGAAAACTCGTAAAACAGGGCCTTCTTTCAGAAGATGAGGCCAAGTACCATCCGGGCAGATCCAGGCTCTTTAAGGTCGTAGGGGAGAATCAGTATCTTAATCCTGATGTTTACAGTTATAATATAAGTTACGGTGATCTGGTCTTCCTGTGCTCAGACGGACTTTATTCCTACATGAGCAACGAGGATTTCAGGTCCTGCACTATGGAAAGGAACAAACCTGAGAGCATCTGCAGCAAGCTGATAGCTAAGGCGCTCGAAGGACAAAGCACAGATAATATTACGGTTACAGTAGTAAGGGCAGAGCCCGTAACCGAATTATAAGGAGATAATATGGCAAATCAGGTTCACGGCCCGGAGGGCATGATATTTGCGAATAAGTACAGGATCGTCAAGCTCATAGGCTCAGGCGGTATGGCTAATGTATATCTCGGAATCGATATGAATACCGGCGTAAACGTTGCCATCAAGATCCTTAAGCCTGAGTTCTCGTCAGACGATGAGTTCATCAGAAGATTCGACGCTGAAGCTAAATCCGTTGCTTCATTGAATCATGCAAATATCGTTAAAGTTTACGGTGTAGGACACGAAGGCAATTTCAGATATATCGTTCAGGAATATATCGAAGGCATCACGGTAAAAGACCTTATCAACCAGAATGGTCACCTCGACTGGAGAAATGCAGTCCCGATCGTTATCCAGATCGGTCTTGCATTGGATTACGCTCACCAGAACGGAATCGTTCACAGAGACATCAAGCCTCAGAACATTCTCATCTCCCGTGACCGTGTTGCAAAGATCACGGACTTCGGTATCGCACGTGCCGCTTCATCCACAACGATCACGATGACAGGCGTACAGATGGGTTCAGTTCATTACTTCTCGCCCGAGCAGGCAAGAGGCGGTAATGTAGGACCTCAGTCAGATATTTATTCTTTGGGCGTCTCGCTTTTCGAGATGGTTACAGGAAGACTTCCTTTCGACGGTGATTCCAATGTTGCTATCGCAGTTAAGCACCTTCAGGAGACACCTCCGGTTCCTTCATCTCTCATGCAGGGCATCCCGAAGGGTCTTGATTCCATCATTGCAAAATGTATGCAGAAGAGCCCTGAGAGACGTTATCAGACAATGCGTCAGCTCGTAACAGAGCTCGACTCTTTGCTCGTTGATCCTAACGGCGTTTATGGTGTTATTTCCAATGTGCCCGATAAGGTAGTTAATTCAGATACCACCATTTCTTTCAGACAGGATCCTGAATATGAGAAGATCACTGAGATCGAGAGAAGTGCAGAGGCAAGACGTATCTCCAGATTCAGGGATAATGTTCTTTTGGCTCTCATCATCGTTGTAATCATCGGCGTTCTTATCGGTATCGGAATCCTTGTTATTAGAGCTGTAGGAAATGCGACGGAGATCACGGTAAATACAGATTATACAGTCGAGAACTATGTCGGTCTTAAGGCTGATGAAGTCATCGGCAGACTCGATGCTGCACAGGTATACTATACGATCGAATACAAGGTTACCGATAAGGAACCCGGCATCGTTATCGCACAGAGCATTAAGGAAGGCGTTGTTATCTCTACAACAAACAGACTCAACCCTCTTGTCATCACGGTATCTTCTGCTGACGAATCCATTATCCTGCAGGAATATGCCGGCGCTAACTATCAGGATGCGTTCAGATCCCTTAAGAACCTGGGTCTTGAGCCTGTTCTCCGTCTGGAGCCTTCAGACAAGTATGAAGCCGGTATCGTCATTAAGACTGAGCCTGAAGCAGGCACACAGCTCTTAAGAGGTGAGACAGTAATCATCGTCTACGCTACTGAGCCTACTTCATCAGTCGTTCCTGATGTAGTCGGAAATACAGTAGCCGAGGCTAAGAAGAAGCTTGAAGATGCTAACCTCAATTACACAGTTGAAGGTTCAGTTGAAGTTCTCGCTCTTGATGCGAAGAAGCAGTACGTAATCCTTACTAACCCTGTAGCAGGCACAACAGTAGGAAGAAAGTCTTCAGTCAAGCTCTTCGTTGGTACCAAGGAAGACTACCAGAACGGCGGTACGCCTACTCCTACACCTCCTCAGGCTGTAGTCGAGGTCTTCATGAAGGGCAGCGGTACCGTATCAGGTTCCGGCACATATGATCTCAATACACAGGTAACGCTCACAGCTACACCTGCTAACGGATTCAAGTTCGAATACTGGGTAGACTCTTTAGGCAATATCGTAGGCTACACACCTAACTTCACATTCGTAGTTAAGGAGAGCACTTCGTATACAGCTGTATTCTCGGCACTCCCGACCAATACACCGGTACCGCCTACGGATACTCCTGTTCCGCCTCCGCCTACGAACACACCTGTTCCGCCGCCGGATCAGAATCCGGGCGGAGACGATCCTAATCCGCAGGATCCCGGCCAGAATCAGGGCAACAACGGTTAAGGTAAAGGGCAGATGGCAGATGTCGAGACTTTTCGAGGCGTAATAACCAAAGGCGTGGGCGGTGTTTACACCGTCCGCTTCGAAAACAACGGCAAAAACTGTTATGTCCAGTGCGCTGCAAGAGGCCAGTTCAGACTTAAAGGAATAAAGCCCGCCATTGGCGATAGGGTATCCATAATGCCGTCAGGCGATCCGGATATTCCTTATGTCATTACGGATATCTCTGAGCGCGTAAGCTTTATCGCAAGGCCCCCTGTGGCAAATCTGTCGGTAATGCTTCTTACATTCTCTGTGACGAACCCTGAGCCGGACCTTACACTGCTCGATAAGATGCTCCTTGTATGCTCGTTAAATGACATCAAGCCGGTCATAATATTCACTAAGAGCGACCTTAATGAAGATGACGGTGAGAGGCTTTGTTCAGTTTATACGAAGGCAGGTTATGAAGTTCTTCTATCTTCACCTGATAAGCCACTTACCAAAAGTGATCTTAAGGATATAATAGGTGATGGAATTGCTGCCTTTGCAGGACCTTCGGGTGTCGGCAAGAGCACGCTCTGCAATTCTCTTTTAGGATATGACCTGATGGAGACAGGTGAAGTCAGCGCCAAGATCAAGCGCGGAAAGCATACGACAAGGCATGTTGAACTTCACGAGTTTATAGACGGTTTTATCTGCGACACTCCAGGATTTACTTCTCTGTCATTAGAGGACCAGGGCGTCGATTACAGGGATGTGCTTTACGGATATCCTGAGATAACTTCTATTGCGACAGGCTGCAGGTTCGATGACTGCTCACACAGGAAAGAAGACGGCTGCGTCGTAAGGAATGCCTTATCTGAAGGCCTGATAGATGAAGGCCGCTATGAACGATACAAGAGCTTTTACACGGAGCTTTACGATAATAGGAACAATTACAAGCATAGGAGAAAGCAATGAAAGATATTGAGATAGCACCGTCTATACTTGCTGCCGATTTCGGTTACCTGATGAGAGATATCAAGGCTGTTGAGAACAATGCCGAATATCTCCATATCGATGTTATGGACGGACACTACGTAAATAACATTTCTTTCGGTATTCCGGTCATCCAGTCGATCCGCAAGTATACGGACATGAAGTTCTATACGCATCTCATGATCACCAATCCCGAGAAGTATATCAAGGCTTTCGCAGATGCAGGTTCCGACAATATCACATTCCACTTAGAGTGCACTGATGATGCCGATAAGCTTATTTCCGACATCAAGGCTCTTGGGTGTTCAGCAGGCATCTCGATCCATCCTGATACACCTGTCGAGAAGGTTTTTCCTTACATCGGCAAGGTCGACATCATCCTTATCATGACCGTTTATCCGGGCTTTGGCGGACAGGGATATCTGCCTTCTTCAAATGAGAGGATCGCCAAGCTCAGGAAAGCTATAGACGATCAGGGCGCAGATACGATTATTTCCGTTGATGGCGGCATCACGCTTTCCAATGTAAAGGAAGTCTACGATGCAGGTGCCAGATTATTTGTTGCAGGAAGCACTGTCTTTAATGCCGAAGATCCTGCCAAGGCGATTGAAGATCTCAAGTCATGCGCTACATTATCGTAACGGGCGGGCCGCTGCCTGATGAAGCTTCTGAACTTATAAGGAGCCTTTCAGATCTAAAAGAAGAGAAGGTCATAATAGCCTGTGATTCAGGCTGTGATCATCTTGCGCGCCTGAATATTGTTCCTGATATCCTCATTGGCGATATGGATTCCATATCCGCGAAGGGTCTTAAGTTCGCTCAAAAGAATACTGTCTTTACTGAGCATTATCCTGTCGAGAAGGACTGGACAGACACTGAGATAGCTCTTAACAAGACTGAAAAAGGCGATAAGGTCACTCTCGTATGCCCGATATCAGCAAGGATCGACCATGTTATCGCAAATCTCGGTATAGCATTGAAGCTTAAATCCGAAGGACGGGATATCGTTGTTACGGACGGCGTTACTTACTGCTATCCTTTGACAGGTGAAGATAAGGTGCAGATTGATGTAACTTCCTATGAAGGCAACGCTGCAGTATCCCTGATACCTTGGAACTTCGGCAAGAAAGTTAAGGGAGTAACGACAAAAGGCCTTTACTATCCGCTTACAGAAGCTGATCTTACGGCAGGTTCTTCTTTTTCTTTTTCGAACCATCCGAAAAAGTCCGCAAAAAAGATCTCAATTTCCATAAAATCCGGAATGCTCTTAATCGCAATTACGAAATCCGTGTAACGCAGTCAGATAAAGGCTTTCAGGCCAATCGGGCTATCGCAAATGTGATTTTTAGGTGCCAAAATTGAGACTTTTGGCTATTGAATGAGACTGGAAAACCTACTACACTTAAACTGCAAATGAATGAACGCATCCTTTTTAAGGGGTGCGTTTTTTTATGGCTAAATTTTCATACGGAGGAACAGAACATGATGGATTACGAGAGTTTCAAGAAGAGAGTTATGAGAGAGTTTTTGGATTACATGCCTGAGAAATATCAGGACTGTGAATTAGAGCTCCGAAAAGTCCCCAAGGTTAATACCTGCCTTACCGGCGTGGTCATTAAGCCTAAGGGAAAGACCAGATCCTACTGCAGTCCGACATTCTATATGGAAAGAATGTACGATCAGTACCTTGACTGCAATTCTTTCGAGAAGGTCATGGCAAATCAGGCAATCTACCTGGAAGAGTCCCTCAAGTACATGCCTGAAGACGTTATGAAACTTGATTTTGCAGCGATGAAGGAGAAGATCGTCTTCCAGATCGTAAACACCAAGGAGAATCAGGAGATGATAAGCCTTTGCCCGCACAGGGATTTCATGGATCTGTCGATCGTTTACAGAGTGATCGTAAATGTCGATGAGCATGGTGTCTCCGGATTCCTCATCACTCATGACATTGCCAACGTCGAAGACCTTACTGAGGCTCTTTTATACAGCCTTGCCAAGAAGAATACGAAGAAGATATTCCCGTTTAAGAGCGAGAGGATTGAAGAGACCATGAGCCGCATGATGAGACGCTGGGGCGCGACGGATAAGGATGTCGAGAATTCTTTTGCAGGCATGGACGATGTTCCCCAGAAGGAAAGAGTTTATGTGATAAGCAATGAATATGAATTCTTCGGTGCTAATGCGCTTCTTTATAAGGACGTGATCAAGAGGGTGGTAAAGAACATCGGAACCGACTGTTATATCCTGCCTTCATCAGTTCATGACCTTGTCGTCTTATCGACCGAGACATTTTCAGAGAGTTCAAAGCTGATAAGCCTTGTCAGGGAGACAAATAGTGAGCACGTAAGAACATCCGACAGATTGTCTGACAGCATCTACAAATACAACATCGGGGACGGATCTATCGAGCGTGTTGAAGACCAGGTGGAGGAAGCATCGTGAGATATAAACGGCATAATAAAATCAGATCCAGGATAATATCCGGTCTGTTAACGGCAGCTGTTGCGATATGCACGTTGCCGTTTTTTATTGGAAAAACCGTCAATGCCGCTGTAATAAGTTCAAATGCACTGGTAACCGAGAAAAACACAAAAGCTGCCGGATATAAGAGCGAGAAGGCTTTCAGAGATGCTATCCTTGCTGCATGCAAGAAGATGGACGGTGTCAAATACCAGTGGGGCGGTGGCGGCTGGAACGGCATTGACTGCGCGGGATCTGTTAGCCTTGCATACAGTGTCGCTCTTAAGACGGCAAAGATAACCGGAACATCCGGTTCATACGGCAAGAAGACATTGTCTTATTCAGGCGGCGGAACACCTGATAAGTATGGCTTTGAAAGGCCGGGATTTGCCGGGATCAAGTCGAGCTTTACCAATGGCATCCTTAAGACAAGGAGCATCAAGCCGGCCGAAAACCGTTTTTCGAATTTTGAGACAAACGGGACGAAGGGCATTCAGAACGATGAGTGGATCAACATCATCAACAAATACGGCTTTAAACCCGGCGACATGATCTTATGGTGGAATGACAATAACGATAAGACAAATGCCCAGCACATAACGATCTACGCCGGAATCGAGAATGGCACTGCAATGCACTGGACAGCGAGTTCCACATCAGGATATTTTCTCAAGAAGTCTCTTGCGAGCAGTTCATCGGAATCCGGCAAAGGAAGCTTTACCGGATTTATGGGGCTTAAGGCTACGGGATTAGTTGATGTTGCTTATGTTGGCTTTACTTTGGATAAAAGAGATCCTTCTGGCATCAACTACACAGGAGCGATCTTTTCTGTCTTTAGTGATCCTGATCTGAATGCTCTGATAGGCGAACTGCGTGATGAAGACGGGAACGGCATCTATACGGATTACTTTGCGCTGAATAATTCTGTTTACACCAGGCAGAAGTTCAAGCTGACTGAATCAGACGGCCTGTCAGGAAACTATGAGAATACTGTCTACATACAAGAGACTACGGCGCCTGACGGAGTGATACTTCCTGACGGCACAAAGCACAGCCTCAAAGATCAGGAAGGTAATCTTCCTGATGTATACAGATTCATCGATACGGCCGGATATGCCGTTCACATAAAGCTCACAGGGACTGACGGATCCAAAGGAAAGCTTGAGTATTCCGTTGAAAAGATTGGCGGAAGCGTGATGTATCAGACGGTAAAGAACGATTACTCATATGCATCAGGATCTGATGTGGTGCTTATAACAAATATGGAGACTGAAGATTCCACAGCCGGAAGAGGCAAAGGCTCAGGACTTTTTACGGAAGGCAGCAGTATATCCCTCGAGAAGATAACGACGACTGCTTTCGATATCAGATCAACGGTATTTACCGTTACCGAAGGTGAGAAGCCCGTAGCCACATACAAGTTCTCTGATGGCTCATGGAATTGGTACGACGCATTTGGCAATAAGTGGACATTAGATGCGTTTCCCATCAAGTACAGCACCGAATATGTTGTGACTGAAGAATTCGAAAAGGACGAAGCATTCAAGTGCATCGACGGAAACACTATTGATTTTGAGTATACCAACGATTCAGGCTGGACGAAGATCAGTGATACGGCATATCAGTATAAGTTCAAGACAGAAGGTATTGATTCGAAGAAGACCTATTCCTTTAAGTGTGAGAACAATAAGCTGTCCGGCGAATTTTCTGCAGATAAGGATGTAACTGATAAAGACGATACTAAGGACGGATTTGTTTTCGAGCTTTGGAATAAAGACATGACAGTAAAACTAGCGGAAGGAGTGTCAGTTAAAGATGGAAAGATTGTATGGAAAACAGCGGGCGGAAGTGACCTTGAACATTTTGATGTTCCAGCCGGAGATTATGTACTTGCAGAAATATACCCTGATAAGGGGTATTCAGGAACTTCGTTTCCGTTCACGTATAAGATCCCGGAAGGCTTCGAGAATATTCCGGATGAGAAATGGATCAAAAGGATAACTATAGGCACCGGGAAAACAGCAGAGTCCGTTATCAATGACAGAACTGAAGGAAAGATAAAGGTAACTAAGACTTCCGAGGATAAAAAGGTAGGTAATGTCGAGTTCAGCCTCTTTTATGGCGGCAAGGGCAATGAGCCCTCGTGGCAGAAGGAGGAAATGACAAAGGGAAAGACCGATTCTCTTGGAATAGTCTATTTTTCCAATCTTCCGACAGGATGGTACCGTATCGATGAGAAAGTTGAGCCGGCCTATAAAGCGGTCTGGGATGACGGCACGGCCAGAAGATCAAGGATCATAAAGATCAACGAAGAAGACGATGACAAGGTTACTGAAGTAAGTGTAGTAAACAAACTGGATATCAATCCGGATATAACCACAACTCTAACGGATACCGGTGATTCCCACGATGTTAACTGCGGAAAGAGCATTGAACTTAAAGATAAGGTCCATTTCGAGAATCTTACGGCAGGCTATGAATACAAGATCAAAGGAAGCCTTGTTGACCGCATGAGCGGGGAAGTCCTTAAGGATAAAGACGGCAGGGATTACACGTCTGAAGTCTCGTTCAAAGCGGACAGTTCGCTTGGGACCATAAGCAAGGACAGTCAGGGAAGAGACATGGTATCAGGTGATGTGTATGTAAAGTTTACTGTAGATACGAGTTATCTTTACAGCCTGGCGTTCGGAAACGGTGCCAGATCCCTTGCAATCGTATGCGTTGAGGAACTGTACTTCAGGGATATCCTGATCTCTGAGCATAAAGATCTTGATGATGTTGACCAGACGATCACCGTGGAGCCGAAGTTATCCTCAACCGCTTCGGACAGCAAAACCAACACAGGTGTTCTGACACTGTCTGATACTGTCGGCATAAACGATAAAGTCAGCTTCGAAGGACTTAATCCGGGAGACCGTTTTATCGTTACAGGCACCCTGATGGATAAACTTACGGGTGAGCCCTATGTGGATATTGAAGGAAATACTTATTCAAAAGAAGTTTCTTTTGTTCCTGAAGCATCCGAAGGCTTCTTGACCGTAAGCTTCGAAGATGTGAAGGTGCCGTTGGATTCCGGCGGGCTGGTTGTGTTTGAAGTCCTTAAGATAGACGGCATCGATGTGCCTGTCGCAGCGCATGAGGATATCGGAGATGAGGGTCAGACTTTAAGAAGACCTTCATGCAAGACTGTTGCGGCTACCATTAAGGGAGATAAGACATTCCTTAGTAATTCAACAGTCACGATAGTTGACCATGTGAGCTATTCGGATCTTGAAGCAGGACACTCCTACTATGCAAAGGCAACGCTTAAACTGACTGACGGTACGGAAGTTACCAACAAGGGAAACGAAGTGGTATCGCTTCAGCAGTTTGAGCCCGAAGCACCTTCGGGAGTTGTGGATGTCACCATTAAGTTCAAGGCATCTGACCTTAAAGCGGGTGACACGGTCGTTGTCATAGAGAATATCTACGACATGTCTACCGATGAAGAGATAACGCAGGGAATTCAGAATGAAGATGTCAGGGTTATAGCTCACGAGGATCTTAATAACAAGGACCAGAGCCTTGCCGTAACAGATCTCCCTATATCTGGTGAGCTATTAAGGGGCGAAACAGTCTGGGGCTTTGTGGTTTTCTTCATATCGACAGGTGCCGGTGCGGCGGTGATCACATCTGAAGTCAAAAGGAAAAGGCTCAGAAGGACAAGAAGATGGTAAGAAGGTTTTACAAAAGCATTCTGATAACGGCAATTGCTGTCTTTTCCGTAACAGGTCTTCTGACAGGTCTTAAGGAATATACCAAGTCATTTATAAGAGAGTCGGTAAAAGAAGAGATTCTGGAGAAGAAAGATGCCGGAGATCTGGTTTTCGAGGTGCCGGCAGGAGATTATCTGTCAGTAGAAGGCGAAGAAGGAGAACCGGAGACTGATATCCTTGACAACTGGATTGGGATCACAGGCTATGTGTCAGGTAATGACCGTGCCTGCGAATCCCTGCATCTGGCTGGAATAATTGAGATCGGAGCGCTCGGGATCGAAGAACCCATCTGGGAAGAAAATACCTCGCTGGCCATGAGGTATGGGGTGATTCTGATGAAGAACACCGCCAGACTGGAAGAAACCGGCAATGCGGTGATCGTAGGACACAGGAATACGGTTACGCATACAGTTTTCGACAAGCTTACCAGCATAAAGAAAGACGATGAAGTTGTGATAACCACGCCCGACGGCCTTATGCATAATTATAGGGTGAACGGTACGTACTACTGTTCACCCTATGATCTTCAAAACTATGTAGGCACTTCAAGCGAATATCCTGTGATGATCACTCTTGTTACCTGTGCGAGGGAAAAAGGGAACAGCTGGCGCTTTATCGTAACCCTTGTTCCTGATTAAGCATCAGAGCTCAGCTCTGTGACTTAAGCCCAATTCCTCTGCTACTGCGAAGAAAGCCTTTCTGGAATTCCTGATAGAGACTTCGGAAACGCAGAAAGCGAGACGGCAGTAACCGGGACGTGCGAAGCTGGAACCCTTAACGAGAAGGAGATTCTTCTTAGCGCAGATGGCTGCGAACTCTTCATCAGTTAATCCCTTGGGAGTGTTCATGAAGATGTAGAGCGCACCGTTAGGTTTAACAGCATCAAAGCCTGCGTCAACGATGTTGGAGTAAAGAAGGTTTCTTCTGTTCTCGTAGTTGGCAACATCGACCTTGGCGTAGATAGCCTTCTCGATAACCTTCTGCCAGATAGCGGGAGCGTTAACGCTTCCAAGTGTTCTGTTGGAAAGAACGATCGCACCTGTGAGTTCAGCGAAGTCAGCGCACTTGGGGGAGACTAATGTGTAACCGATTCTCTCGCCGGGAAGTGACAAAGACTTGCTCCAAGAGAAGCAGATGATGAGGTTGTCGATATACTTAAGAGCGCAGGGAACTTCTGCTCCGTCGTAAGCCAGGTCGATATAAGGCTCGTCAGAGATCACATAGATAGTGTGATCCTGCTTCTTGAGCATGTCGTTGAGTTCAATAAGGAGCTCAGCGGGATATACAACGCCGGACGGGTTGTTAGGTGAGTTTACGATGATAGCCTTTGTCTTTGCTGTGATTGCCTTCTCGATATCAGAGATGATGGGCATGAACTTATCGTCAGTCTGAACGATGACTACCTTACCGTTGTGGTTGGCAACATATCCGTTGTATTCCATGAAATAGGGAGCAAGAAGGATTACTTCGTCATCGGCATCAAGGATTGAGTGAAGGACGTCGTTCATTGCGGAAGCAGCGCCGACTGTCATGCAGACTGCGTCAGGGCCGATCTCCATTCCGGCTTCCTTGCCGCGCTTTTCTGCAACGATCTGCCTTGTGGAAGGATATCCGGCGTTAGGCATATATCCGTGCATGCCAGGTGTGGGATTGTTTGCAAGATCCTTGAGAGCATCGAAAACTTCCTTCGGAGGCTCTAAGTCGGGGTTGCCGATAGAGAAGTCATAGACATTTTCAGCACCATAGATAGCCTTAAGTCTGCCGCCTTCTTCGAACATCTTGCGGATCTCGGAGCCGCCCTTAAGAGCTTCAGCCATTTTCTTGGAAATCATAGTAATACCTCTTATAAATAAAAATTAGCAATAATATAGCACAAATAACAAAGACGAAGTAGCACTTGAAGAAGTCAGCGCTGTATGGAGAGTCAGAATATCTGATTAATAGGCTTAAACGGATTCTTCCGTATCTGTGGCCTGAACTGCATCCTGGGCAGCAACTGCTGCAGGAACCGTGATGCTTCCGATAGTCTCGTAATCGTAAGAGGGGTTCTGGAGTCTGTTGACGAAGAATCTCTCGGACATCGGCTTATCGAAGAAGAAAGACTGGAAGAGGTTGCAGCCGCACATCTTGAGGTCGTCGACCTGCTTCTGTGACTCAACGCCTTCGCAGATAACCTTGTAACCTAAGGTGTTTGCAAGGTTGATCATGTCGTTGGTAATGATACGGCCCTTCGGATCATCAGGGTCAAAACGGTCAGCGTCGATCTTAACGTAGCTTGCATCCATATCGTGGAGAAGCGTAAGGGTGGACTGGCCGGTGCTGAATTTATCGATCGTTAAAAGAACGCCTGCTTCTCTTAATGTATGGGTTACTTCGTTGAGAATGGGCATTCTCTGAGTAAAGTCAGGTTCTGCAAATTCGATGCCGATCAGATTGTGGTCAACGCCGTATTTGTCGATTACAGCGAGAATGTCGGTGGCGATCGAAGTGTTGAAGAGGTGACGGCCGGAGAAATTAATGGAGATAGGAACTATAGAAAGTCCCTGTTCCTGCCATGACTTGATGTTCCTGCAGACGTTCTCGAGAACATAGAAGTCAATCTTGGTTACGATTCCTGAGTCGGTAGCAAGAGTAATGAACTCCTGGGGAGACATGATCTTGCCGTCCAGAGGCCATCTTGCCAGAGCTTCCGCAGCATGCAGAACGGGCTTATCCTCTACGCTTATTACAGGCTGATAGTAGATAAGGAACTTATGCTCATTTAAAGCCCTGTTCAATGTCTCTGTATTGTTGTGGTTCTTCTCGTTGATCTCTTCGGTGTAGTAGACGATATCGACATTGTTCTTCTTGGAGTAGCTGAAAGCCTGTGAACACTCGCCCATTACATGATTGCCGAAACGGTGGCTGGAACGGATCGTCGTGATGCCGGCCCTGCAGTTGAAGATGTGCTCGAACTTGTCTCCGCCGTAAGTAAGGGAGATAGGAACAGAACGGATAAATTCCTCGAGCTCAGGCAGGCGGGAGGTAATGACAACGACTACGAAGTTATCACCGCCCAAATGAACTGCGAATTCGCCCTTGTCCTCCTCAGGGAATGAGTTCAGCTTGGCTCCGAAGAGCTTAATTGCAGATCCTGCGATGTCAGAACCGAAGTATCTGTTTAACTGGTTAACGTGCTTGATGTTGATGAAAGCGACAGAATACTTGATCGCTGTTCCTTTGGTAAACATATTATCCAGTTTTGTCATCAGGTAGTTCTGGTTATACATTCCGAACTCGATATCGTGGTTGAAGAGGAATGAATACTGGTTGCTCAGACGGGAGACGGCGATCTTATTGGCAACGCTGTCTCTGAATATCTGCATGAACTCTTCCTGCTCGACAGTGAACTGGGGCGGGAACTGCTTATATGTGAATCTGACAGTTGTCGTGACGGAATCGCTGTTGCCCAATGTGACCTCAAAGAATTCCTGTCCGACATTATCGGCCAGATAATCGACACTCTTGGATACGGGCCTGCCGCTTAAGAACTGTGTATCTTCGATCTTTGCGATCGAGAGATAGTCAGCGTACCTGGAAAATTTATCATTGAATTTACAATCGGTGCATTCACCGAGTGTTTCAAAGAAAACCTTTATGTCAGGTGTTCCAGCGATCATAATCTACCCTTAAAAATATATTAACTAAATTTTAAGACACTAAAGTACGCATTACAACATATACGATAATTATCAAAAAAACAAGACAAATAGGTGCAATATGAAAGAACGAAATCTAACATTTAAACGTTTTTTAGGCGATAAAGGCGAGGATCTGGCAGCTCAAACACTTACAGACAGAGGATTTACCATCATATCCAGAAATTATACAGTCCATAACGTGGGGGAGATAGATATAATCGCGGAGAAAGCAGGCGATATCCATATCCTTGAGGTAAGGACAAGGCAGAACAGAGGGACATATCCTGATTCGGCTGAGTCTGTCACGGCCGCGAAAAGGAGGAAGGTCATGAAGACAGCAGGATACTTCGTTATGGAAAATGATCTTTATGACAGGAACCTGATTTTCGAAGTCGTAATGGTCACTCACGATAAGCAAGGTAATATACTGGGAATAGAATTTGTGCCGTTTTGATGTGCAAAGTGCCGAATTTGTCAAAAAATGCATTTTCGGGAAGTAGAAATGCCATTTTGGCAAGTTTTATTTATTGCTTTAATAACTTAATAGACTATAATTGTTGAGGTTTTTGAGGGGGAACTCCCTTTAAAAATGCAAGATTTAAATTTCAAAATTTCATTTTAGGAAGGTTGGCTTATCATGAAGGGTTACCGTGAGATGACAAAAGAAGAGCTCCTCAAAGAGAGATCAGAGCTGAATGAACGCTATGAGAAGTGCAAGGCACTTAATCTTACGCTCGACATGACCCGCGGAAAGCCTTCCCCGATCCAGCTGGATCTTTCCAACGATATATACGATACACTCAAGGCCGGCTTCAAGACCGCTAAGAACGAAGACACAAGAAACTACGGTATCGCTCCCGGTATCGAAGAGATCAGAGCTGTCTTTGCTGAGCTTCTCGGTACAGATAAGGACAACCTCTTCATGGGCAATTCCTCATCTCTGAACCAGATGTACGATGCTCTTATGCGTTCCATGGTCTTCGGTGAAGTCGATTCTCCCAAGCCCTGGTCACAGGTTGAGGGAAGAAAGTGGCTTTGCCCGGCTCCCGGTTATGACAGACACTTCAGAGTTACAGAGACAATGGGCTTTGAACTCATCGCAGTTCCCATGACAGAAAATGGCCCTGACATGGACGTCGTTGAAGAACTCGTTAAGGATGAGAACGTTAAGGGTATCTGGTGCGTTCCTTGCTACAGCAATCCTGACGGTGTTGTTTATTCAGCAGAAGTATGCGAGAGACTTGCAAAGATGGAGACAGCAGCTCCTGACTTCAGGATCTTCTGGGATAATGCTTATGTATGCCACCATCTTTATGAGGACAGAAGCACATGGGGCAAGCTCCCTGATATGCTTTCACTTTGCGAGAGCTTCGGCCACGCAAACAGGGTATATGAGTTCGCTTCATCTTCCAAGATCACATTCGCAGGCGGCGGTATTTCCTGCTTCGCAGCTAATAAGGACAATATGACATGGGCAAAGAAGTTCTTGAATGCCCAGGCTATCTGCACCAACAAGGTTAACCAGTTAGCGCATGCAAGATTCCTTCCTGACGCTGAATCTGTATATGCTCACATGATGAAGCATGCAGCAATTCTCCGTCCCAAGTTCGAAGCATGCCAGAAAGTTCTTAATGAAGAACTGGGCTTTGATGACCTCTGGCATTGGACAAAACCTAACGGCGGTTATTTCGTAAGCTTCTACGCTATGCCCGGAACTGCTGCAAAGGTCGTTACGATGTGCAAGGAGGCAGGCGTAGCTCTTACACCTGCAGGCGCAAGCTATCCTTACGGAAAGGATCCTTCTGATTCCAATATCAGACTTGCTCCTTCTTTCCCCGGAATAGAAGATATCGAGAAGGCCGTCAGAATCCTCACGATCTGTGCTAAAATCACAGCAGTGGATAAATTGTTGGAGGATCTTTAATAATGAGCAAAGATACATACGAGAGCC
>JAEFBC010000137.1 GCA_016292155.1 Saccharofermentans sp.
GAGGATGAATAAAAGCGACAACATTATCAGGCTGGATAAGCTGGGATACAAGATTATCGTAACCGTATTTTTCGACCTGCTTTTTATATATATTTCTGCCTATGCTCGAAAAAATGATCAAATAAACTATCATGATGGCAATCAGAAGGAAATACGAACCTGTCATTCCGGCAACCCTCAAGAGCAGTGCCTTTATATCGGCATCAGGACTTAATACCCGTGGAATCAAATAGATCACCGGGATCGCAAACATGAAAATGACAAAGGGCAAAAATACTCTTACATAAAACCGAAAGTCCTCTTTATCAAACTTCCTGTCCAATACTTTTGCCGGATCTACAGGCTGATAAAACATGACTATTACCCCCACTTAAAAGTCATGTTAATTATACCTCATCTTCCTTAAGCATTTTTATATAATCTTCCGCGTTTATTTCAGTTCCTTCGTCGGCCTTTAATCTTACTCTGTAAAACGAACGGAACCGTTTGCATACTTCTTCAAGTTCACTGACATTATCAACTGTTCCACTGCCTTTTACGAAGTCTTTCATGTCGGGATGCTGTTTGGAACCATTCCAATGACCGACATTGATATATCTATATTTGCCGTCTTCCATTTCGTAAACATATGTGAGCTCAGATCCCGCATCGAAAACCGCTGTGTAATCCGGATCGATATCAATATCCAATCCCCATTCATCAGTATCTAAGATATATCCTCCGAATTCATATGTGCCTCCGTTAGTGGATTCTATCCGGATCTTATCCGGAATCTTATCGAATTCTACAGAACAGCTGGGATGATAGAGGCCGGACAGATTAACACTCGTATCTATGTAGTCTTCAACTGAAATAACAACAGCGTTGTCTTCAGGATCGTAGGTGACGTCTGTGACACGAATGTAGTAAATTCCGCCTTCTATCTCAAACTCGCCGCCACAGACAAGGACAAATTTCTCGCCTTCAACATCACGTATATACCAGCCCCTGTCAAAATTCCGTCCATCTTCCTGATATCGTGGGATATCATATTGATAACCGTTGACGGTGGGCAGAGTGTTATTTCCATAATCTTCGGTTACATTCATTTCGCCTGAAAGCTGAATCTCTGTTGTTTCAGTCGTATTCATCAGCGAACAACCGCTTAAGATCATGGTTGAAGCCAGCAGTGCTGTACCTGTTGCGTATAACGGTCTTTTTGTATTTTTCTTTTGTTCGATCTTCATGACTATTCCCCCCTTTTATCAAGTCATGTTGATTGCGTCTCTTCTCCGCCAACACTCTTTATATATTCTTCAGCGTCTATTACGTTATCCTCGTCACCCTTAACTACTACTGTACCAAATGAATCGAATGTTCTGCAAACGTATTCAACGCCATAGATGTTATCCGCTATTCCGCTGCCCAGAACAAACAGTTCCTGATCAGGATGCTGTGTGGAATGTTCTTTCTGAGCATGAATATATCTGTACTTGCCGTCTTCCAGTTCGTATATATAAGTGAGATGCACACCACCATAAAAGATCGCGGTATAATTCTCATCAATGTCAATGTTAAGACCCCAGACTTCGGTATCATTGATGACGCCTCCGTACTCAATTACAGTGCCGTCATCGTATTTCACCTTAACTTTATTCGGAATCCGGTCAAAGACAACAGAACAACACGGATATGTGAATGCATCAGTTTCAACTTCCCTATCTCTGGAAGCTGTTACTGTAATCACAACCGTATTATCGGCCGAATCGTAACTGATATCGGTGATGTCAAGGTAAAAACCGCCTTCATACTTCATGCCATCGCTGACAAGAATATATCTTTCACCGTCAGAATTACGTTTATACCACCCTTTAGCAAATTTAGGTCCATATTCCTGACGCTGCAGGATCTCATATCTGCATCCGTCGACAACACCGGAGCTATGATCTTCTTCATACATTGTCGGCTCGCCCTCGAGATATAGTTCTGTTGTCGTCGTTGTAGGTGTAGTCAGCGAACAGCTGCTTAAGATCATGGTTGAAGCCAGCAGTGCTGTGCCTGTTGCGTATAACGGTCTTTTTGCATTATTCTTCTGTTCGATCTTCATGCTTCCCCTCCAGTTGTTCCTCTGATGTTTAATGCATCAGATAAGCAATGAAAACTATCGGAATATCTATAAAGGCGCTTATTGCATTTGCCGTTATTGCGTAAGCGATATTTCTTCCGACTGAGACAGTACCGTCTTTCCTTACAAACTTCTTGAGGTAGATAAACAGCTCGATCAATGTGATCAAGGCTTCTACTACGAGCCAGACTATAAAGTATTTCTGCCACAGCGGATCGATGAGCCTGCATGTAAGATTAAAACCGTAAAGCAGTGTCTGTGTAATGAGATTGGCAATGAGGAATCTTAAAAGATTCTTTTTCCTGAACAAGCCGAAGCAAAGCAGGACTATGCCTTCAACAAACAAAGTGACACCGCAGAAGAGGACCGATTCTATGGCCAGATTTTTCGAGAAGTTGGAAGCGAAATTAACTTCCTTCAAAGTGTTATTCGAATAATCGTATTCACACTCGGAATGGAATGCTCTGGCTGTGATTTTGTTGCTGACAGTCACCTCTCCGCTCCTGGTAACAACGATGACCTTAAATGTCGAAGGCACCATATAGCCATAGCTGAGACTTTCAGGCACTTTCATATCTTCAGAGGACTTAATTGAACTCGTACCGCCTCCATAAGTGAACAGAATAAATCCATCTTCCTCGTAGTTCACAAAAATCTCTCTTATCTCCGCGTCCTCATCTGGAAGCTTAACCCTGGTGAAATACCGTTCACGGTCATCAGGAAGCGATCCCGGCTGAAGGAGCGCGATATAATAAGGCTCTTCCGGAAGGTTCTTAAGAGACACCCATATAGACCTCTTAGGGCCCATGTCGGCAAGAACAGTCCTGGACAAAATGCTCATGCAAAACAAAGCCACAGCAAGTATAGAAAAAGCTTTATAAAGCAATGTCCGTTTCTGTTCAAAAGCCGTGTTCATAAGATCCCCTCCTGTTTTGGAATCATACTCAGATTAAATTTCAAACGTGTATGAATAATAAGAATCGTTCTCAGACGTCAGCAGTCCATAATTGTGGAGAAGTCTGTACTTTCCGGAAGAAAGCGGATCTTCCGTATAAAGAATCAGGTAGTTTTCTTCCGTGGGAATGGAGGAGACAGCGCCGCCGATGTTTCTGACCGGCACATCATACCATTGGCCGTTCTTATGATACTGAAGCACGAATTCACCTGATGCGGAATAATTCTCGAAATAAATAGTCAAAGTTTTCTTGTCCGTCTTCTTCACAGAGGAAACCGGCAACTTATACGAGCTCTCATCCGTGATCCTGTCTTCAGGGATCTCAGAAACTATATGCTTCGGATCTTCTTTTTGCTCTTTCGCAAGATCGAACTCGGCAGCCATAAGATAAGTGGCCGTAGGATATCCGTCGTCACCAAGAGAAGAAATATCTTTAATTATTCTGTAATGACC
>JAEFBC010000138.1 GCA_016292155.1 Saccharofermentans sp.
ACACTTGCTTATACATTCCCTGATGAGAAGAATAAGATCTTCTATCTCGGTTCTGACAACCAGTATGAGGTAGATAAGAATAATTACATCATCCTCGAGAATCCGACAAAGTGGGTATACTTCAACGAATTCGGATTTGTCACCTGCGAGTGCCTTAAGTATGAGGTTGCAGAAGACGGTTCATGGAAGAAGTATCTTGCTGCAGAGGCTATGGTCAATGACAAGACTGCTTATATTGTCATTGCTTCAAGCTCCGAAAAGCCGGACGGAGAGATCATCGGTTACTACTATGCCGATATCCTTGAAGACAAGTTCGATGCAAACCAGGGCTTGCAGTTCACTGATACAGATAAGATCGTATTCCTCCGTGAGTACTACGATTCAACCACACAGAAAATGAATTACGAGAAGCTTGGCAAGGGCAAGGTCGTATCTTACGAGGAAGCTGTAAACCTCTACAGATATTCCAACGTCGATTACGGCGATGTTAAGGGTTATATCGGATTCGATATTTATGACGTTTACAACAATGACTTCAGACTTCAGTTAAGAGAAGGCAAGCCCGCAGCTGAGATCGATGCCAGCGTAAGAGGCGGTGACAGCAATTTCGATAAGGGCACTACAGATGCTTCCTATATGGTCGGAACAGCTGTTACATACGATGCCGATTCACCTTTCAACGGCGCTACATGTGACTTTGTATCTTCAAACAACAAGATCAAATCGGATTCTGTCTACTATAAGGACACCAAGAATATTTCACTGAAGATCGAAGTCGTGAAGAATACGGATGAGGAGTATTCCTATGCGTATTACTACAGTGAAGACAATATGTTCTCACAAAGAGAATTCTCTTCTGCTGTAAAGGCCGGCAAGGCAAAGATCAAGAAGGAAGGTGACAAGTATGTTATCTCCTTCGATAACGAAGAACACATCAAGCCGGGCTATTACATTATCATTGTAACAAACAGCGTTGGTGCAAAGCAGATTGTGTCTGCGTGCCAGGTAGTTTGAACGGTTTTGGAAAAGGATCATTAAGAGGTGATTTAGCATGAAGATGACCGGAGCACAGATACTTGTCGAGACCTTGATAGAACAAGGTGTTGATACCGTGTTCGGTTTTCCGGGCGGAATGGTCGTAGATATCTATGACAAGCTCTACGACAAGCAGGATAAGATCCGTCATATCCTGACCGCGCATGAGGAAGGTGCCGTACACAGCGCCGACGGCTATGCGAGAGCCACCGGCAAGACCGGCGTGGTTATCGCTACTTCCGGCCCCGGCGCGACCAATCTCGTCACGGGAATCGCTACGGCATATCTTGACTCGATCCCTCTTGTAGCGATCACGGGCAACGTAAGAAATTCCATGATCGGAAGAGACTCGTTCCAGGAGATCGACATCACCGGAATCACTCTTCCTATCACGAAGCATAACTTCTTCGTGCACAAAGTCTCAAAGCTTGCCGATGTGGTCCGCAAAGCATTCGAACTTGCACAGACGGGAAGACCCGGCCCTGTCCTCATCGATATTCCGAAGGACGTCCAGGAGGCTGTTTTCGATTATAAGAAGGAGCCCCTCGTAAAGCCTGAACCGATTCCGTGCTGTGACGATGGTGATATCGAGAAAGCAGTAAAGCTTATTAAGGAATCCAAGAGACCTTATATCTATTTCGGAGGCGGCGCCGTAAGGACCGGACTTGGCGAAGATATCGTAAAGCTCGCCGACAAGCTCGATGCCGTTATCGGATGTTCCATGATGGGTCTTTCTGAGATCCCTTCAGATTCACCGAGGTTTTTGGGAATGCAGGGAATGCACGGAAGATATGCTTCTTCTGTGGCCCTTGCCAAGGCAGACCTCATAATCGCTCTCGGCGTCAGATTCTCTGACAGGGCAACCGGAAGGACTGAGAAATTCTCGCTCTCGGCTGCGAAGATCCACGTAGACTGTGACCGCGCAGAGATCGGAAAGAACGTTCCTGTCGACCTTGGTATCTGCTGTGATATCAAGGACTTTACGGAGCGCCTCATAAAGGCTGCACCGCAGCGTAAGAATACAGAGTGGATAAAGAAGGTCGAGCAGCTCAAGCAGAGAGAGGCTGACGCTTATGAAGGTCTTCCTTTCCTGCCGAGGGATGCGATCAACATCATATCCGATAACATAAAGCCTGATACAAGGCTTGTTACCGATGTCGGCCAGCACCAGTGCTGGGCTGCGCAGTTCTTTAAGTTCAAGAACAAGCGCACCTGGATCACCTCAGGAGGCTTAGGCACGATGGGCTTCGGATTAGGTGCTGCGATCGGAAGCTCCATTGCGACTGACACAAGAAGCGTTCTTATAACAGGTGACGGAAGCTTTGGTATGTGCTTAAACGAGCTTGCCACGGCAGTTACGTACAATATCCCCGTTACTGTCGTTATCTTCAATAACCACGCTTTGGGCATGGTAAGACAGTGGCAGAAGGTTTTCTTCGACGGAAGATTTTCGAACACCACGCTCGACCGTAAGACTGATTTTGTAAAGCTTGCCCAGGCGTTCGGCGCGAAGGGATTTAAGGCTACGGATAAGGAATCTTTCGAAGAAGCATTTAAGAAAGCTTATAAGGTAAAGGGTCCTGCGGTAATCGACCTTACGATCAAGAAGGACAGCCTCGTTCTGCCGATGCTAAAGCCAGGCGGAACATTCAACAATCTCATCTTAAGAAGGGAGGATATCAGCGATGCCGGGAAATAAGATAATCATTGCTATTTACGTTGATAACCAGTATGGTGTCCTCTCACGTGTTACCGCGATGTTCACGAGAAGAGGTTACAACATCGATTCACTTACGGTAGGTGAGACTGAATCTCCCGAGTATTCACGAATCACGATCACCCTTACCGCTGAGAAGAACGATAAGGACCAGGTTGTATCGCAGCTTCGAAAACTCTATAACGTTAAGAAGGTCATCGTCCTTTCCACCGAAGACTGTATCAAGCGCGAGCTCCTTCTCATAAAGGTCAGGAACACTGAACAGCAGCATGCCGACATCGTTGAAGCCACGAATATCTTCAGAACGAAGATAATCGATTTCACGGATGAGGCCATCAGTATCGAGGCGACCGGAGACAGCCAGAAGATCGACGCCTTCATAGAATATATGAAGAAATTCGAGATCATCGAAATGTGCCGTACCGGTATCGTAGCGCTCGACAGAGGCGGTACGAATATCTGGTCTGAACACGAAGACTGATTTACTCAAATTAATACAAATTTAATCAAAATTACTCCCTACTTCGTTTATAATAAAATCAAAGGTCAAAGCCTTTTGAAACTTTCAACGGAAGGGAGTGATTTTATGAAG
>JAEFBC010000023.1 GCA_016292155.1 Saccharofermentans sp.
AATTGGAAGAAATAATCAATTGTCTCATTTAGAAAGACAAAGGGCTGTCTCTTATGAGGCAGCCCTGAATTATTACTTAGCTTCGAAATTCGTTTCCGGATCCCAATAGAGATCTTCGTGTTTGTGCATCCAGGCAGAGAGCGCTTCAGTCATCTTGTGAGCATCGTTGTCGAAGTCTTCACCATGGAGAGGTTCGCCGACATAGATCCTGATCTTGCGGCGGTGAAAGCCGTTCAAAGGATGAGGCTTCTTTGAAGTTCTGGGCCAGATCTGATAAGCTCCGGCGATATAGACGGGAACCATGGGAACACCAGCCTTGATGGCAAGGTATGCAGCGCCGTCCTTCATCTCTGCGAGTTTGCCTGTGTGGGATCTTGTGCCTTCAGGGAAGACGAAGCAGATATTTCCGTTCTCAACTTCCTTCTTTGCCTTGATAAGTCCTCTTACGGGGTTGCCGTAACGGTCAACGGCGATGCCTCTGCCGACACGCATGATAAGGCGGCCCAACTTGCCGTGGTTAGTCTCAAGGTCTGAAGCTGCGAGGCAGCACATCCACTTGAAGTGGCCCTTGGGAAGATAGTCGATGATAAGAACGCCGTCAGGATAGCTCTGATGGTTGGATGCTACGACGTAAGGATTGTCTTTAGGAAAATTCTCACGGCCGATACACTTCATATCGCAGAGGATATGGGTAAGGAGAAGAAAGCCGTCCTTGGCTACAACATCCCAGAAGCCTCTTTTGGTAGGGTACTTCTCGTCAAGGTGCTTATGATGGTCAGCTTTAGACATCTTAGGCTCAGTATCCTGAGCTGCCGTATCGGTTTTTATTACTTTTTCTTCAGACATATGTACTCCTGAATGGTCTCTGTCGTAAATACGCGACTAATATAACTCAAAAAAGGCAATTTTGCGAATTATTGTAAAATAATTCCAAAGTATGTTATATTTTCAGTTGCGCTTGACTTTTAGCTTTAGCTAAGACAAAGCACATGGAGGTAATAGTATGAATCCTGTTCAGGGCACACCTGTATATACAGCTGAGAAGTTCACGGACTTAAGGGATCTTGTTGTCCGCACTTGCGATAAGTACTCTGAGCTTGATGCGTTCATTTTCAGACGTTCACCCAAGCTTTCTGAAGTACACAGAAGCTTTTTCGAATACGGTAACGACATCAGAGGCCTTGCCACTTACATCCTCAACAGCAAACATGCCGGAGACAGACTTGCCGTAGTAGGCGAGAATGCTTACGAGTGGTTCGTAGCTTATAATGCGATCCTTTCATCCGGTGCTGTCGGTGTCCCGTTGGACAGAATGCTTCCTGAAGAAGAACTCATCCAGCTCCTCGTAAGATCTAAATCAAAGATGATCTTCTACCATCACAAGCACCACAAGATGATGCTGTCGATCGCACAGAAGATCAAGTCCGGCGAGCTTGATATCCCGCTCGATACATTTGTAATCTTCTATAAGGACGGCCTTACAGGCAAGACACCTGATGATACATGGCCTGAGGATGATGCGAGATTCGTTGATATCTACGATCTTGTCAGGGAAGGTAATTTCCTTAGAGAAGCAGGCGATACGAAGTTCGAAGATACAGAGATCGATGTAAATGCTGCAAAGATCATTCTCTTTACTTCCGGTACGACTTCTATGAGTAAGGGCGTACTGCTCTCACACAACAATATCATCTCGAATGTTTATTCTATTACCCAGACGCTTGATGTAAGACGCGGTGACCGTGCTTTCTCGATCCTGCCTTTGCATCACACGTTTGAGAATACCTGCGACTTCTTTATCCTCTCATGCGGTGCCTGCATCTGTATGTGCGACGGCCTCCGTTATATCGTTAAGAATATGGAAGAGTGGAAGCCTGATGTATGTATCTCGGTTCCTCTTCTTTTCGAAAATATCTACTCCAAGATCGAAGACGGTATCAAGGCTTCGGGCAAGGAGAGGATTATTGCCATTGCAAGACCTGTCACGAGATTCCTTAAGAAGTGCGGTCTTGATGTCAGACGTAATGTCTTCAAGGACATCATCGACAAGCTTGGCGGCAATCTCCGTATGGTAGTTATCGGCGGTGCCGGAATCGACAAGAGATATATCGATGCTTTCACGGATTTCGGTCTCCAGTTCTACATGGGCTACGGTCTTACCGAGACAGCTCCGGTTATCTCAGTTACCAACGAAGTATGCAATGTTCACGGCTCAGTCGGCCGTCCTATGGCAGGCATTACTGCAGCTATCGATGCTGATGGCAAGGGCCCTAAGGCAGTAGGTGAGATCCTTACTAAGTCTGAATGTGTCATGCTCGGTTATTACGAGAATGAAGAGGCAACAAAGGAAGCAATCGACGAGGACGGCTGGTTCCATACCGGTGACATGGGCTTTATCGACAAGACTGGTTCCATCCACATCACGGGCCGTGTTAAGTCCATGATCGTTCTTACTAACGGTAAGAAGGCTTTCCCTGAAGAGATCGAAGCAGTCCTTACAGAGATCAAGGGTATCTCGGAGGCTTTCGTCTGGGGCAACAGGAACGAGCGTGATGCCATCGATATCTGTGCCAAGCTCCTCATCAACCGTAAAGTGATCGGTGCTGAACTGGGCCTTCCTACAGAGGCTGAAGACAGCCAGATCGAGACATATCTGAATGATAAGATCCATGAGGCTAACCACAAGATGCCTCAGTATAAGATCGTCCGCAATTATGTCTTCTCCGAAGAAGACATGATCAAGACAACGACTCTTAAGATCAAGCGTCCCAAGGAGCAGGAGCATATCGAATCCCGCCTTGCTGAGTTAGGTTACACAATGACCGCTGTAAACGGCAAGAACTTCGATAAGCTGATCAAGGCTAATTAAAGGAAACTTATGCCGTCGTCTGTCCGTAAACTCGTTCTCGGGTCACGTGAAGTCACGGTCGAATTCGAGCGCAAGAGGATCAGGAATATCAACGTCCGCGTAAGGCGTGACGGCACTTTATATTGTTCGCTCCCTTACTATGTTTCCGTAAAGGAAGCCGAGGATTTTATCGTATCCAAGAAGGATTATCTTCTTAAGTCCATCGACAATGTTATGAACGAGGAAAAGACCAGGAGTCTTTCAAGGCGTTATGTCGACGGTGAGATCTTTGCCGTACTTGGAAATCCTTACGTTCTTAAAGTCTCTGAGGCTGCGAAAAATACATGCCGTGCTGAAGACGGCATCATTTTTCTTGAAGTTAAGGATACTTCCGATTACCGCACCAAATACATGACTTACGAGAAGTGGAGAAGGCGCTGCATTAAGAGCATCATCGTAGATCTTTGCGGAGAGATGTATCCATTGTTTGAGAGACGCGGCGTACCAATGCCGAAGAAGATCACACTCGGCGATTACAAATCTTTCTGGGGCGAGTGCTTTGCAAAAAGAGGCGAGCTCAAATTCAGCTACAGACTTTTCGAGAAGGACAGGGCGGTAATAAGATATGTCGTCGTCCACGAGTTCGCGCACTTCATTGAACCAAATCATTCAAGCAGATTTTGGGCAATCGTTGCTGAGATCGTTCCTGATTATAAAGAACTTCGTAAAAGGCTTAATTCAAATCCTTCAAAATAATATATAATTAAATTTGATAACTGCATCAGGAGGCATCACTTATGGGTGAACTCAATATCGAACGAAGCAACGTCAAATTCGATCTGTGGGAGCGCAAACTCCTTGACTTAAGTACCCGTAATTCACTTCTTAATCTGAGGATCAAAGGCAGCAGCGTTCCGCTGTTCGTACCGGGCTGTGCGAAGATCGAAGACTACATTGCCCAGGAGAAGAATTTTTCCATTATCTCGAGAGGCGATGAGGAAGAACTCGAAGAGGAAGAAGCTTCAGAAGAGACAGAAGCAAATGAAGTTCCTGATGCGGTAAAGCCTGTTGAAGAGCAGACCGGTTCTGAAGCAAAAGCCGAGCCTGCTCCATTAGAGGCTATGGCAGCTGAAGCTGAGAAGCAGGAAGAAAAGGCAGAGGCAGCAGAAGAAGCTAAGCCTGAAGAGACATCTGAGGCGGTACCCGAAGAGAAGCCCGTTCAGGAAGCTGCACCTGAAGCAGCAGTTAAGGCTCCTGCAAAGAAGAAAAACATTAAGAAGATCCCTGCAAAAGATTATGCGATCGAGGACCTTCCCAACATCACCGAATTCCAGGAATACATCGAGAAGCAGTACGAGAAAGGCGTGCTCGTTTCATCACTTACGAGCGCTGTTCTCGATAAGAATATCAAGACCCTTTACAGAGGTGCCAAGACTTCAATGGAAGAGAACGGCGCCAATACTCTGTTCCTCGCATGTGGTTTCTTAAAGTGGTACGAGAAGGACAGGAAGGATCCCTGCTATGCGCCTATCCTCCTGATCCCTGTTGAACTCGTTAAGAAGTTCGGAATCAAGTACACAATGAGAAGAAGAGACGAGGACGTTCAGTTTAACGTTACTGTCTCCGAGAAGTTAAGACAGGATTTTAAGATCGATTTCGATTCGTTCAGCAAAGAACTTCCTTCTGATGAGAACGGCGTTGACGTTCCGAAGATCTTTGAGCAGATCAGGGAAGTCGTAAAGCCTCTTAAGACATGGGAAGTAATAGATGCCTGTGTTCTCGGCCTGTTCTCATTCTCACAGTTCGTTATGTGGAATGACATGCACAGCCACAGAGATGAGATCGCCCAGAATAAGATCGTTAAGAGCCTTATCAACGGCCAGCTCGAGTGGGATTACGAAGACATCTCTGCATCGGGCAAGGTTCCTGAAGAAGATGTTTATCTTCCTATAGTTGCTGATGCTTCACAGCTCGCTGCAATTAAGCGTGCAGGTGAAGGAACGAGCTTTGTTCTCCACGGCCCTCCGGGAACAGGTAAATCACAGACAATTACATCCATAATCGCCAACTGCCTTGCGAACGGCAAGAAGGTGCTTTTCGCTGCTGAGAAGAAGGCAGCACTGGATGTTGTTTATAAGCGTCTTGAGAAGATCGGTATAGCTCCTTTCTGCCTTGAGCTTCACTCGAATAAGGTACGTAAGAGCTATGTTCTTGACCAGCTTAAGATAGCTAGTGAAGTAAGGCTTAATGCCAAGGTCGACGGCGATTACGATAAGGCGTTGGAAGACATCGCGGCAAAGAGAAGGGAGCTCGATAAATACGTTAACGAGCTTCACATCAAGCGCGGCTGCGGAATGTCTTTGTATGAGCTTATAAACATTTATGCAAGCAACCAGTCAGCTACCGAATGCGGTGCATTTGATGATGGATTCATCAATGAGATCAATGCTGACAGAGTAAAGGAAATCGAGTCTGCTTTAGGTGAGCTCGTTGCATCTTCAACTCATTTAAACGGCAAGCTTCCTTTCGTTAAATCATCCGCTTATTCACAGGATGCGAAAAATAAGCTCCCTGTTCTTGTCGATGCATTTGTTAAGGCTTACGATGAGTTCGCCGCATCTGTTGATGCATTCGACAGACTCCTTACAGCTAATAACTGCCGTATTCCCGGCGAACCCTTAACGATCGGAAGGATCGCAGGACTCAGTTCATGCAGTGCTTTGATCGCTAAGATCAAGGGCCTTAATCTTCCTAAGGGCATGATCTGCTGTGACGATACTGAGAGCGCTTATCTTACGGTCAGGGACATGATAGTAAGTGCCAAGGATGCAATCGCAAGACGCGATGCATTGCTCGCTGTATATCAGCCAGGATTCCTTGAACTCGATGGCGCAGCGCTCCTTAATGAGATCGTTGCTGCAAAGGCAAAGAACGCATTGGTAAGAGGCATTGCCGAGAATAACGTTTATAAGAAAGTCAGAGCATACGATCTTAAGGGCAACCGTAAAGAAGTTCTTGAGCAGGACTTTAAGCTCCTTATCGATTATAAGAATTCAGTTCAGACTGCAACGAACTTTATAACAGCGGGAAGAGGCTATCTTGGTGAGTACTATAACCCCGGCGCAGCATTCCCCGGATTCGACATGGCTTATTTCGAATCAGCAAATGAGAATGCGCACGCAGTATTTGCCGAGTTCGCGCCTTACGATCCCGCAGGAGCTCTGAGAAAGCTTATCGGCAACGGTGATGTGCTCGTAACTGATGCTGCAAATGCATTTAATTCCAAGGCAGTTGCATATAAGGCATCTTATGATGAACTCAATACCGCTTATGGTCTGGAATACGGCGCATTCGAGCCTGCCGCTGCTTTGCTTGAGACAAAGAAGCAGATGGCAGAGACTTTGAAGGCCGACAGCGAATTCTTAAGAGACAGGATGCAGTTCAATCTCATGGCATCCAGATGCAGTGCATATAAGATCTCGAATATCGTATCAGGTTACGGCTGCGGAATGATCGAAGGAGATGAGATCACAAGTTCCTTCAGAAAAGGCTACAGCTCAATGCTCATCGCGATGATCATCGATAACTCTGAGGTATTGAGAACATTCTCAGGACTTGTTTTCGAGCAGAAGATAACAGAGCTCTCAAAGGTCAACGATGATTTCGAGAAGCTCACAAGACAGGAGATCTATTTAAAGATCGCAAAGAACCTGCCGGATCTTGCAAAGGATGCTCATGTATCTTCAGCTTTGGGAATCCTGCAGCATGCGATCAAGTCGGGCGGAAGAGGAGTATCCATCAGAACGCTCTTTACTCAGATCGGCGAGCTTATCTTAAAGCTCTGTCCGTGCGTTCTCATGAGCCCTCTGTCATGTGCTCAGTTCTTGGATCCAGATAAGTGCGGAATGTTCGATATCGTTGTTTTCGACGAGGCATCACAGCTTCCCACATGCAAGGCCATAGGCGTTATCGCAAGAGGTAAGGAAGCCGTTATCGTAGGCGATCCTAAGCAGATGCCTCCTACGTCTTTCTTCATGGAGCAGGTTGATGACGGTGACGATAATTATGAGACAGATGACTTGGAGAGCATCCTCGACGACTGCCTCGCTATCTCCATGCCCCAGATGTTCCTCGCATGGCACTACAGAAGCCGCCATGAGAGTCTCATCACTTTCTCCAACAAATCATTCTACGACGGAAGACTTTACACATTCCCGTCACCTGATGACAGGCAGTCTAAGGTCACGCTTATTGACTGCGCAGGTTCATTTGATTCAGGTAAGACCAGGACCAACAAGGTCGAGGCGCAGGCCGTTATCGATGAGATCATTAAACGCGCGCACGATCCTGTACTTTCGAAGTACAGTGTCGGTGTCGTAACTTTCAATATCCAGCAGCAATCCTTGATCGAAGACCTCCTGGACGAAGCTGCAAGCAAGGATCCTGTCCTTGAGAAGTGGGCATTCGGAAGTGAAGAGCCGATCTTTGTTAAAAACCTTGAGAACGTTCAGGGTGACGAGCGTGATGTGATCCTGTTCTCAGTTGGTTACGGCAAGGATGAGACTGGAAAGCTCATTATGAACTTCGGTCCTCTGAACAGAGATGGCGGTTGGAGAAGACTTAACGTTGCTGTTACAAGATCCAGGATCGAGATGAAAGTATTCTCATCGATCGCACCTGAAGAGATCCGTATCAACGATACTGCATCTGAAGGCGTCAAGGCATTTAAGAGATTCCTGCAATACGCATCAGGCAGCACGATCTGGGATCAGGATATCGCCAATACCGGCAGTTCTTCTGATAATTCAGGCACGCCTCTTATCGACAGGAATGCTGCATTCACAGGTATTGCTGATGATATCTGCGCGAGATTCAAGGCTATCGGATACGATACCGACAAGGGCGTAGGCAAGTCCGGATTCAAGATCGATATCGGCGTCGTATCACCCGAAAAGGACGGTACATACTGCCTCGGTATTCTTCTGGACGGTCCTGTTTATGCGGCATCAGGTACTACAACAGCAAGAGAAGTATCACAGATCTCAATGCTCAAGGGCTTCGGCTGGAACATCGTAAGGATCTGGTCTCTCGAATGGTGGGAGAATCCTGACAAGGTCTTCGAAAAGCTCGTTGCGATAATCAACGACTCCAAGAAGGAAGAGGAAAAGCCTGCCGAGGAAGTTCCTGAAGATCAGGCTCCTGAGGCTGGGGAAACGCCTTCTGAAGCTGAAGAGACAACACCTGAAGATACAGGAAAACCTGAACCTCAAGTGACAATCTACGGAGTCACACCGGAAGAGGAAACAGACGGATCAGAAGATCAGGCTCAAAAAAAAACTGACGACATAGCGTCGGAAAAATTGCCTGCGATTGTCTATACTTCTGCAGTTCTTGATGCGACGCCCTTGCAAGCGGCTGCTTTCTGTGATGATGCTCGTAAGACAGAAATACTACGAGAATGGGTAAGAGCTATTGTAGATCAGGAATCGCCAGTAAGTTCAGATGTTCTCGCAAGAGAGCTCATCGCTGCTGCGGGTATTGCTAAGATGACTCCCAAACTCCGTAATCGTTGTGATTATCTTGTCAGAAGTATTGAGAAGACTGAAAAATACCGCTTTACAAACCAGACTCTTGATCCTACGGCTGATGAACCGGAAACAGTGGTTTTCCTTTGGAAAGATGGTACTGAAATTGGACAAGTAATGGATTATTACCGTGTCCCTGCTGAGGGTGAAAAGGCCAGAAAGGCTTGTGATATTCCTGTTCAGGAAGCTGCTTGTGCTGCAAGATATCTTGCAGTATCCCAGTACGGTATGCCTTATGAGAATCTTATAGTTGAGACAGCTAAAGCATTGGGATTATCAAGAGCACCCGTTGATTCTGATAATTACAGACTCGGAAAGAAGGCTGTTGATTACTGCGTTAACCAGGAACTTTTGGTCAAGGACGATGACGGCTTTGTCAAAGAACCGGTCTAGCGAAGTCGGCCAAAGTATTAATGATCATGCAAAGTAATATCAAAATAGGTCATCTAGTTTTTTACATTGTCAAAACTATATGTAATTTGGTAGCAGAAGAATAGTTTTCCCGTCAGAGGAGTAATGGAAATATGACAGGTGATGAATTATTAGCAAAAGAGAAAAGTTGTAAGAAACTGAATTTGGTTCGTATACTTATCATTCCTAGTTTAGTGCTTGTGATAATTCTCGCTACTATAATAGTTTGGCATATTAAAAAAGGCGATTATGTGATTGAAACATATCTCATTTTACTTTTTGTAGGACCGGCTCTAACTTTTGCGACTTTTGCAATTATCAATGCAATATATTGGAGGAAGGCTAACAAATTGTATTTTGCGCTTGAAGAAAGCATTTTTCAGACTGTTGGCATATCAGAATGGAAATACCTTACAGCTTTGGATTACGCGGTATATGTGAATAGTCGCCAAGCTGTTGAGAATTATGATGATATAAAGTTCTTTAAAGAAGATGAGTCTTATTTACCGATTGCGTTATCTGTAGTGAGGCAAAAACAAGACTATAAGGAAGCCTTTAGTGCCTTTCTTAAAGATAATGAATATAAAGTACTTAAGATTTATCCTCGGGTCGCAAGGAAGATAGAAAGTAATCTTCTTAATACAGATAGTTTCTATGTAGCTGTTAGATATGTGTCGCCGTCTGGACGAAAGCAAGTATTCAAAGATCTTGAAATTACTAAAGAACGTCTTAAACAATTAGATGAAGATAAATCTATACTCATGACCAAGGGTGAATATAGTCGATATCTTAAGGAGCAAGAAAAAGACTTACTGGAAAAACGGCAACATGCTCATTATAGAAGAATTAATCAAATAATTGACGATGCAAATAAAAACAAGGAAATTCTTGTTAGTAAAAATGATGTTGATGAAAATTAGATAAACTTATAGCTTCACTATTTGATCGGACAGTTAATAGTATTAAGAGAATAAGAAATAATGATAGCGATGAATGGTACACAATAAATAAGTTTATTGCTGGAATTGATGCTGATGTCAAGAAGATTATGGATAGGAATAATAGGATTCTTGAATACTATTATTCTGAAGAATTTACAAGATTAAAGTCTACTTGCGATTCACTTATGAGTTCGCAAAAAGAGTTTAATGAGTATATTGATGAAAAAGTTAAATCTATATCTGGTTTATTTGGAACTAATATTGTGCGTGAAGATACAGTTATAGAAGACGAATACAATTATATTCATCCTTACAAAAAGAGCCTTACTCCCTTTACTGCAGAAGTGTCAGCATCTGTTTTTGCAAGTGCAGAGAATTACCCTCTAGATTATGTTGTAAAACAGTTTTATTCGAACAAGGCACTTTATCCAGAACAAATACAGAAGTTGCAATTGCTAGTAGAAGAACTTGAAACCTTAAGAGAAGCAAAACAGATTATCGAAAACCAGAAGACTGAAATCCAACAATATCTCAGCGAAGTTCCTGATTTTATAATAGAGAATGATGAGGATGGCTTCTATTCAAGATTGGGTTTTGCCACAATTAATGAAAAGTCGCTTGTTGTTGCTTATAAGTTTTCTTATACGTCTAATGCTGGCTATGCGCAACGATCATTTATTGTACCTATGACTGAAGAAACGATAGTTGAACTTATTCAAAAGCTGGAAGATAAATTGACATTCTCAGCCTTTGCAAAAGAGCAACGTTTATTAATGACGAGCAAACTTCGACAAGAGATTAAAGAAAGAGACAACTTTACTTGCCAAGCATGTGGCAATTCGATTAGTAAAGAACCAAATCTGTTGTTGGAGATCGACCATAAGGTTCCTGTCTCTAAGGGTGGATTAACTGTAAAAAACAACCTGCAAACGTTGTGTTGGAGATGCAACCGTTCAAAGGGAAGTAAACTGATTTAACAGCTCGCAGATGCTCAGAGCTGCACTTGTGAAGGAGAGTTCACATAGTTGGTGTCATTCATGTGATATAATTTGCGAGATGGGTGAAGAACAGAACAATACATCTTTGAACAAGAGTGCAAGCGAGTTGCCTCTTTATGAGCGGCCGGGAAGGCTTAATCCTGACCGTCATGTACCCCTGACCAGAAGGGACAGGGTGGATGTCAATGTTCACTATGATGATGAGAGAAAGGGATTCTTAAAGGATTCCGATTCACCTGAATTTACAGATCTTTCAGTCAATGCAATGGATCCTTTCGAAGATACCGCGCTCCTGAGCGGCGATATCAAGCCCAAGGTCGTTGCAGTAAGGACCAATGCTCCCAAGTTCGAGAGCAAGATCTTCGTTCCTGAGCTCGACACTTCGGAAGTAAAGCAGAAGGTAAAAAAGCACGTTCCCTTAAAGCAGGAACCGGAGCCTGAGATCTATATCGCCGATGAGGACAAGGCTGCCGCATCAGATTATATTGCCGATGCATTCAGTGGTGTCGAGACTGTCGAAAAGCGCGAGAAGAAATCTTCGCAGATCGTTGATATCGCAAGACTTCGCATGTATGTGCTCCTTTTGGGAGTTGTCGTTATCTTAGAAACAGCAGGTATAGCTTTGCTTATCGCTCTTTGATTTTTTTATTGATTGCAAATTAAAAGGGCTGTCTCTTTTTGAGACGGCCCTTTTGTTATTAATCCTGGTCAGAAATGCTTATTTCTTTTTCTCGCTCTGAACGGGCTCAGACTGGATTACTCCTTCCTTAGACTGTGCAGCCTTCTGATTGTCCTCGAAGACATAGTCTTTTCCGGGGAGTGCTGCATTGAGGATGATACCTACGAGGGAACCGATTGCAAGACCGGAGAGGGAGATAACTGCTGAACCGCAAGGGATTACGATAGCACCTGCTGCGCTGTATGTAACACCGATCGAGAGAACGAGGATGAGAGCAGCGATGATAACATTTCGAGCCTTGCCGAAATCAACCTTGTTCTCAACAACGTTTCTTACACCGACAGCGGAGATCATTCCGTAAAGAACGAGGGAGATACCGCCTACAACAGGTGTAGGGATAGCGGAGATGCAAGCTGCGAGCTTAGGTGAGATGGAGAAGCACATTGCGAATACTGCAGCAAGTCTTACTACCTTAGGATCGAAGACCTTGGAGAGTGTAAGAACGCCTGTGTTCTCGCCGTATGTTGTGTTAGCCGGAGCGCCGAAGAGTGAAGCCAATGTTGTTGCAAGACCGTCACCCATGAGTGTTCTGTGGAGTCCGGGATCCTTGATGAAGTTCTCGCCAACTGTGGAAGAGATAGCAGAGATGTCACCGATATGCTCTACGATCGTAGCAAGAGAGATAGGAACGATCGTAAGGAGAGCTGTTACAAGAAGACCTGCATCAAGGCTGCCGCCTGTGAAGATGGAGAATACTGTGTCCTGATACTGGAAAGGAAGTCCGATCCATGCAGCGTTCTTGATGTTCGCGATGCTTGCCTCAGAGAAGAGCTGGAAGTTGGCATTGCCTCCGATTGTGTAATAGCCTTCTACAGGTACGCCTGCAGCAAGTGTAAGGATGATGCAGAGAGCACAAGCTCCGATTACACCTAAGAGGATAGGGATGATCTTGATCATGCCCTTGCCCCAGATGTTGCAGATGACGATGATGAGAATGGCAACGACAGCTACGAGCCAGTTCGTGGAGCAGCTGTTGATAGCTGTACCGGAAAGGCAGAGGCCGATAGCGATGATGATAGGGCCTGTTACGATAGGCGGGAAGAACTTCATTACACGGTTAACACCGAATAATTTGATGAGACCTGCAAGGATCAGGTAAACAAGACCTGCGCAGGCAACACCGAAGCATGCATAGGGCAGGAGTTCGCGTTCGCCGTTAGGAGCGAGAGCAAAATAACCTGCAAGGAATGCGAAAGAAGAACCTAAGAATGCAGGAACCTTTCTCTTGGAAAGAAGGTGGAAAAGAATTGTTCCCAAACCTGCGAAAAGAAGTGTGGCTGACACCGACAATCCGGTGAGAGCAGGGACAAGGACAGTCGATCCGAACATTGCGAACATGTGCTGGAAACCGAGCATGACAACACGGCCGGCACCAAGAGATTTCGCGTCGTAAACCGCTCCATCCTGAATACTGGATTTACTCATAACAAGCCCTCCGTTGTTTGTGGAATTTAATTTATAATAGCACTCTTATGTAAAAAACAAGCAATCAATTTGACATTTGCCTGTAATATTTTGAGATGCCGCATTTTAGTTTATTGACTTAATATTTGATTCAACTAAAATAATCACGAGGTTGCTTTTACCCTTATTTCACTATGCTGAAAAGGAGACGGAATATGCAGTACAAAGATTTTAAGAACGTTCAGGTTATGGAGCATCCGCTCATCAAGCACAAGATCTCACTTTTGAGAAAAGTAGAAACAGGTACTTATGAGTTCAGACATCTCGTTGAAGAGATCGCTACCCTCGAAGGATATGAGGCATTAAGAGATCTTCCCCTCAAGGATGTTGAAGTTCAGACACCTCTTGAGAAGACAATGGCTCCCATGATCGACGGCAAGAAGCTTGCTATTGTTCCTATCCTCCGTGCAGGTCTCGGAATGGTTCCCGGCGTTCAGGCTTTGACACCTCTTGCAAAAGTCGGCCATATCGGTCTTTACAGAGACCCTGAGACACATGAACCTCACGATTACTATTGCAAGCTCCCTGATCCTATTGACCAGCGTCTTATCGTTGTCGTAGATCCTATGCTCGCTACAGGCGGTTCTGCTGTTGACGCCATCAATTCCATCAAGGCTCACGGCGGCAAGCAGATCAAGTTCATGTGCATCATCGCAGCTCCCGTTGGTATCGAGAGACTTGCCAAGGCTCATCCCGATATTGAGATCTATGTCGGAAATGTAGACAGAGAACTTAACGAAAACGCTTATATTCTTCCCGGTCTGGGTGATGCCGGCGACAGAATCTTCGGAACAAAATAATTCGTGATATAATTGCCGTTGCCGTTTTACGGCGACCGATTTGGAGGTATAAAAATATGAAATTATCTAAGGTTATCGCAGCATGTCTTACATCAGTCATGCTCTTAATGCCGCTCACATCCTGCGGTTCTTCTGCTTCTAAGAAGTTCGTTGTCGGATTCGATTCAGAATTCCCGCCGATGGGCTTCGTTGAGAAGGACGGTTCCTATGCAGGCTTCGATCTTGATCTTGCAAAGGAAGTTGCCAAGAGACTGGACATGGAGTTCGTAGCTCAGCCTATCGCTTGGGATTCCAAGGACCAGGAACTCAAGTCCGGCAACATCAGCTGCATCTGGAACGGATTCACTATCACAGATGAGAGAAAGGACGCTTACGAGTGGTCTGATCCTTACATGAAGAACCAGCAGGTAGTTGTTGTTAAGAATGACTCTACTGTAAAGTCCCTTGCTGATCTTAAAGGTCTTAAGGTCTGCGTTCAGAAGGATTCTTCAGGACTTGCAGCTCTAGAAGGCAAGCCTGAGCTTACAGAGACATTTGCTGAACTCGTTCCGGTAGATTCTTATCTTAATGCGTTGATGGAACTCGAGTCCGGCAGTGTAGATGCAATCGTAATGGATGAGATCGTTGCACGTTATGAGATCCAGACATCCGGCAAGCCTTTCGTTGTTATCGATGAAGCAGTTTCTGCTGAGGAATACGGCGTAGGTTTCCTTAAGGGAAATAAGGAGCTCAGAGACAAGGTCCAG
>JAEFBC010000024.1 GCA_016292155.1 Saccharofermentans sp.
TATAGGGCATTACTTCCCTCGCAAGGCTGATAAGCTTCAGATCCGGAAGCTTGGTCAAAACTTTCTTTCCTGCCTGATTAATAAGTCCCATACTCTAACCCCTATTCATTTCATACCGGACATAAGAATTATAACATGCCCCGGATTCTTACTTTCTCACACAGCAGAAGATCTCATTGGTATCGTAGTCTGCAGGACCCGTCACGGGAACGATCTCCTCCGGGAGCCCCTCAAGACTGATCGTATCTACCGCAAACCCTGCATCTTCCAATATCTTTCTGCTGTCTTTACCGAATACCCTGAGATGATCGTCCTGGCCGAAGAGCTTGATCCTCTCTGCTGCTGAACCTGTTTTCTCCTCATGCACCTCATCAAAACCGTAGTTAATCGGGAAGCTGATAATAAGCCTTCCTCCCTCTTTTAAGACCCTGTGAAGCTCAGATAAGGCAACCTTGTAATCAGATACATGCTCAAGGACGTGATTGCAGAATACGATGTCCTCAGAACCATCAGGAAGATCTATCGCCGTCAGATCGAGCTTCAGATCAGTCCTCTTATCAAAAAGATCGGCGGTCGTAACATTGATCCCGTGCTTTCTGAACCACAGCATCATCGAAAGCTCCGGAGCAAAATAAAGGATCTTCGAAGACTTGAGCAGGTCAACATTCTGCTCAGCCCACTTGGCAATGATCCTTTGTCTCGGAGCCGAACGGCAGCAGTCGCAGATAACGTCCTGCCTGGATTTCTTAAACATCTCAGGATTATAGTGCTTTAAGTCATCGTAGAATCTTAAGTCTTCAAATTGGCCGAAATGCTTGCCGCAGCATGGGCAATATACATTTCCCTGCTTCTGCCTGAAGAGGAACCCTGATACAAACGCATAGTAGCTGTAATAAAAGCCCGTATACCTCAGAAGATATGAGAACAGGAATACTGCCGCAATACCTGAGACAAGGCTTAAGATCAATGTGATGATGAACGCGAGGTTCAGCACAAATAAAAAGATACTGAGGGCAGCTGCAAAGAATACTGCAAACAGCAACACCTTAACCGCAATATTGAAAACGGCATTTCTATCATACTTTCTCATTTCTTAATCTTTCCTTCCCTTAAGCATCGCAAAATATATGTGAGGCATTATGGCAACGCCTGTAAGCTTCAGCTTGATCTTAAATGGTGCCTGAGACCAAATAACATCGCCTGCAGCACCCATTGCCCTTTTACGCAGATCCCAAGCCGCCTTTTTGTTCCCGTTATTTATCATTATCCTCATAAGCCAGAGAGCAGTCTCAGCCTCCCTGCAAGCGATCCTCTTGCGGATAAAGCCGTCATCGGCAAAATCGTCCTTAAGCTTATCGAACATTGCAAAGTAGCCTTTATACTTCTCATCAAGGCCGGAATGTGTTGCTGAATTGCCGTGCAGGACATAATGGTAAAGGGGCTTTCCAAAACTCACGGCCTTAGAGGCCTTCCTTAGGCACTGATAAACGTAGTAACCGTCTTCGTAAATACATAATCCGGTATCAAATCTGATATCTGCAAAAGCTTCTCTTCTGAGGAGCTTTGCCCATACGCTGTCTCTTATATCTCCATGTGTCCCAGCAAAGAAAGCTCTCATCATGGAGTCAGCATCTTCGTAAGTCTTATCCACGGGGTAAGCATCCGGAGTCTTATTTCCCTCCGAATCTTCGAAAAAAGAACACTGCACGATATCCGCATTGCTCTCTTCCGCCCTTTCGAAAAGTTCTTTCAGGTAATCAGGCTCCAAGTAATCGTCCGCGTCAACAAAGGCCAGATAGCTGCCTTCAGAAGCATCTATGCAGGCATTTCTTGCGGCGGAAACGCCCTTCCTTGATAAATGAATCACCCTTATTCTGCTGTCTTTTGAAGCATATTCATCCGCCATCTCACCGGTTCTGTCAGATGAGCCGTCATCTGCGATTATAAGTTCCCACGAGCTAAAGTTCTGTCTGATAACACTCTCAAGACAGCGCGCAAGATATTTCTCCGCATTAAATGCCGGAACGATAACGGTGATCTCAGGTGACATCCAACGGCCTTTCCGCCTGGACAGCCCTAGGCACCTTTATCCAGTCATCGCATCCGCAGTATTTGCATGAAGATATGCGCTTTTTACGGTCTATAAGATCATATATCGCTTCATGGAGCCTCGCAGGATCATCAAATTCCGGACTCATTACGTCTACAATCTCAGAGCTTTCCTCAGGAACGAGTCCTAGTCTTATTGCGTGCGCCTGCCTCGGGCAGACATAGAGTTTTCCTCTGTAAAGCGATGTACAGAGCCTTCTGGAATAACATCCGTCAAACCTGTGCTGGGTCCTGGATTCCTTCTCCTCACGGAGCTTCATGCCCCCAAAATCCCACCAGGAATCATCTCCGACGATATCAAAAGCTATCCCCTCTTTCCCGCACAACTCAGAGAACTCCTTAAGCTTTGAAGACAGTTCGCCGTAGTTACTGAAAACGACTTTGAGCTTAGGCGTATCTTTCATTGCGCTTATGCATTCTTCAGAAGGGATCAGGGTTCCGTTCGTGATGATATCCACCTCATCAAATCTGTCCGTCTGACCTTTTAAGTATTCGAGCACCCTGATAAGTGCCTTCTGGCAGACAAACGGCTCACCGCCAAGCAGCTTTAACTGGGATACCCTCATGGAAGCGAAAACCTTCCTAAGTCCTGATATCACTTCATCAGCGTCAAGATTCTCGGGATGATGGTAATACTGCATGAGGTTGGAGCAGCTCTTACATCTTAAGGTACAGCACTCGGTGAGGACCACGTCCAGATGAACTATCGTATCGGGATATTTCCTTCTTCTTGCAGAATTAAACAGGCCGGACCTGACGATCAAAGGCCAGAGATGAAGCGTCCTTGCAGCAGAGGCTGCAAAATGAAGTAACTTATTCTGCTTGGACATGAATCAATTTTACCATTCTGATATCAAAAGAGCATGGGCTCAGTCGTTTATGCGGTTTACAAGGGACTGATAACCTTTTCTGACTTTCTCATTCTTTGATCCGGACAGTTTCCTTCTTAACAACGGGAATGTCAGATGCCAGAGAACACAATAACCCATTCTCTGGGGCACGCTGTAATGGGCCGCGATTATATCCTTCCTGTCCTTATTCTTTTGTTTCAAGCCTTCCTTTGTCTCCGAGATGCCGCCGCCTAAGAAATTGCAGACAACGGTATCCACATGAAGGTGACTCGAAGTCTTTACCATATCCTGCTCCAGATCGTAATCTGCCAGGATCTTATATCTGGTATCGTATTTCTTCTTATCTCTCAATATCCTGCCGTTAAAGAATACTGACTGATGGCAGAGTATCGTTCTGTACATGTTAAAGCGGGTCAGAGTAAGAGGCTGCTTCTTTACGACGCCGTCCCTTGTGTAATCGCCGTAGATCATGCCGTAATCACCGTCTTTAACGGCTTTCCTGATATTTTCGAGCACTGTATCGGATGCAAACGTGTCACCGCAGTTCATGAATATAAGATATCTTCCGGAAGAATATGAGATCGCCTGATTCATTGCATCGTAAAGGCTCTTATCAGGCTCCGAGAAAAGCCTTATACGGCTGTCATCCGGGACATATTTCAGTGTGTCGTCAGTGGATTTTCCGTCTTTTACGATGATCTCATAATCGCCGCATGTCTGGCTCAATGCAGACTTGACCGTAAGACCGATCAGACTTCCTGCATTTAATGACACGATAATAACTGAAAAGAACGGCTCGCTCATTTCAAAACACCTCTCCAAAACAATGATAGTTTGGAAACCGTTTATGCGCAACAGCAAAATAAAAGGCAGTGCCTGTTACGGACACTGCCTTAAGCTTTTCGATTGCTCTGAAATTACTTAGCAGCAGCTACAACTGCGTCAGAGATAGCAGCCTCATCACCGATAACTACAACGTTCGGGTGGAGCTGGAGGATAGAAGCAGGTACTCTGGGCGTAACAGGGCCGCAGAATGCCTTCTCAACGATATCCTTCTTGCCTGCACCTGTAGCCATAAGGATAACTGTTGTGGACTTCATGATGTAGCCGATACCCATTGTGTAAGCCTGTGTAGGAACAGCGTCGAGGTCTCCGTTGAAGAAGAGTCTTGCGTTGTCCTGGATCGTCTGGTTCTCAAGATCGATGCACTGTGTATTAACGCAGAAAGCATCA
>JAEFBC010000139.1 GCA_016292155.1 Saccharofermentans sp.
AGTAAACTGTCCTGAAGACATAATCGTATGCCGAACCGTTCTGAGACGAAACAGTCCACTTTTGAGCGGGGAGATATGTGTTTTCTGTAGCTCCGGGGAGAGCCTGAGGCGTGGAAGTTTCTGCCATGGTCTGTACGGTTACAGTGCTTTGGCTTTGAGACTCCACATCGCTTACAAGCAGAGTGCCTCCATTGGTTGCGAGTCGCAGCTCGACAGGTGAAACGAAGTACATGTAGAGCGTCATATAGTCACCGCTCACAGTGACAGTAGGTGCCGAACCCGTCGCATAATAAACTTTATCGCTTCCGACAGTTGCAGCGGTCGAATTCGAGAGATAAAGCTTTGAAACATCGAGACTCATGCTCGTGCTGTAGCAATAGAACTCAGTATTTACACCAGATGCAGAAACTTTCCTGATGTAGGGATGGTTAATATCCGAACCCGATTCGGGAACAGGCAGCGTAACGGTTGTTCCCTCGATCACCTTATAAATGGCCTCATTGCCTTCTGCAGTGAAGTCAATTACTCCGTCAGGGAGATTCCCTGCGTTAACAATATTTCCGGCGCTCTGTCCGTAGGGGTTCATAATGATCAGTGTACTTGTCTTACTGATTCCGGGGTAAAGCTGAATATCGCTCGATGCACTCTCCGGATAGGTCATCACTCGTTTTGAGAGGTCACTTGCCGCAGCATCCTCGGCGTTATTGTACCAGCCCGTAAAACCATATGTACTGCTGACAGAACCATAGAGATCACTGCCGTGTGCACTTCCTGAAGTATCGTCGGCAGGTATAACTATTGCTTCATAAGCGCTTCCTGTATATCCGGGCAGAATATCTCCCGCCCTCATATCAGGCAGATCACCTGCTCTGACGACGTTGCTTCCCGTGCTTCCAGTGCTTCTGACAAAGCCGACGCGAACCCTGACGTTATTACTTGACGAGCCTGATGAAAGGCTTACATTCTGAACCGAATCAACATAATGCGGATTTTTAGCGGCATTCTGCTGTGCTTCACGCTCTGCCTGCTCACGCGCAAGGCGCTCTGCCTCTTCACGAGCAGCCTGTTCAGCCGCCTCTCTCTCAAGGCGTTCTTTCTCTGCTTTCTCGGCCGCTTCTTTTTCGATGCGTTCTTTCTCTGCTTTCTCGGCTGCTTCTTTTTCGAGGCGCTCCTTTTCTGCCTTTTCAGCTGCTTCTCGCTCCTCGCGTTCTTTCTTTTCCTGTTCTTCCTTTTGCTTACGCTCAGCTTCTTCTTTTTCAGCTTTTTCGGCTTCTTCGCGTTCCTTCTTTTCCTGCTCCTCTTTCTCGAGACGCTCGGCTTCCTCTTTTTCAAGACGCTCTTTCTCTACCTTCTCAGCTTCTTCGCGTTCTTTCTTTTCCTGCTCTTCTTTCTCCAGGCGCTCGGCTTCTTCTTTCTCGAGGCGTTCAGCTTCCTCACGGGCAAGGCGCTCCTCTTCCGTTTCGCTCTCTTCGCCCACAGTTACTCCGTCTTCTCCGTTGTTATCTTCAGAATTGCTGTCTGTTCCATTAGCAACTCCTTCTTCTGTGCCTGTTTCGTTCTGTGAGGTCGTTACAGGATCCGAAGCAGGTTCGGGAGTACTCGTCACAGGCGCAGGGTTACCGCTGTAGTATGTACTGCTCACATACTCCACATAATTCGATACATCAGCAGGAACTTCCGCCGCACCGTTGTCCTTCATGTCATTTAAGACAGCGAGAGCAGCAAGTCCCGATGCTCCCGCATCTCCTGAAGTACCTTCTGTCACACCTGTCGAGGCAACACTGGTATCGGCTCCTGTGCTGCCTTCTTTAGGCGAGTCATCTGAACCCTCTCCATTGCCTGAATTCGTGTCGGAGCCTGTACCGTTTTTCTCTTCAGCCTTGTCCTCTTCGGCACTTCTTACAAGTACATCAGCAGCGTTGTTCAGGAAATCATCACTGAAGGTTGCGGCACCGAGTTCCGAACCGAGCTCTTCATGGCTTGTTTCTTCAACCTTTGTACCATCAGTCGTAGCACCGGTCTCAGCGAAGCTCTTCATATCCTCATCCGAAACGAGGTCCTTTTCTTCTGTCTGAACGGCAAGACCCTGTCCGACAGAAAGATCATTTGTAACGAACTTTGTCTTTCCGTTTTTATCCTTCTGAACTGTTGCAAATTTAACATGACCTTCAATAACAGCGGCACTCGTCTTGATCTTACCGAGGACATCCTTGATAACTTCGGTAAGCGTCTTGGTACCACGGATTGACATCGTAGTATTGGGAGTTACTATGTCATAGGACGAGGTTGCCGAAAGCTTCTTCTTGACCTCGGTGAGCATAGAACCGTGTTCTATGTAGACCATAGTCTTACTGTCGTTAGCAGTACCGGTCGCGGTAAGCTTGATCTTGGTGTTCGCCTCGAGATAAACGTACTTGTCATCGTCGAGCTTAAGACGTGCAAAGCTCCCGTCTCCGACCGTTAAAGAATCGCCCGAAGAGAGAGCCATGTTCTTAAAGGCGTCAAGCGAGTCGCCACCTCGTTCAACCTTGCACGAGCCGTCGATTTCGAAGACTTTTATGGAGCGGTAGGCATCCCCGCCGCCTGAAAAAATTAAAATCAATACAATAATAACAGCAACAAGCGCAACAGCACTGCTGCCGATGATTAGTCCTTTTTTATTCATAACAAACAACTCCCGATCATTTGCTTTTTATATTTATACGCAATAAAAAGGAAGCATCCTTGCTCCCCTTTGTTAAGTATTTTACTAATCTTGAATGTATGTGTCAATACTGAAAATTATCAGTTAAAGAAAACCATGATTTACGAAGTGTTTTGTATATTACACTATTTCGAAGTATAGTTTATGATGGACCCAGGGGACGGGGGTTGGGTGGACCATCGAATTCATGGTCCACCCAACCCCCGTCCCCATGGGTCCACCATATACTCATAATTCTTTAATTACAGCTATTATTCTGTCTAGACAAGCTTTACACTTTCGAACCGTTTCCTCATTAGCATAGAAATTTTCACCATCATACCTTGGTTTTTGTTCCCACTTGATGATTATTCCGCTTTTATCAGAAAGCCACTGAAGATCATCCGTTATAGTCTTCAATTTA
>JAEFBC010000140.1 GCA_016292155.1 Saccharofermentans sp.
CGTGGAAAAGGCAAAGACATATTCGATCAACATCGCAGGACTTACAAGAGAGCTCCCAATCTGCAAAGTGACTGACGATCTATATATTGCAGCCTTTATCTGCTTCGGTGATGCGGAGCTTACCGAGGCCTGCGCGAGGGAGATGTTAAAGCTCGTTCCCCGTGAAGACTACGATTATCTCCTTACGGCAGAGGCCAAGGGAATTCCGATAGGACACGAGATGGCCAGGCAGGCCGGTATGAGGAAGCATTTCGTTGCGCGCAAGAGCGTCAAGAATTACATGCCGGATCCGATCTCGGTCGATGATGAATCGATAACCACCAAAGGCCTTCAGAAACTTTATCTCGGAAGCGATGACGCTGCCCTGATCAAGGGAAAGCGCATTCTTCTTGTCGACGATGTTATCTCCACGGGAGGTTCATTGCGTGCGATGGAGGCACTTGTGAATATCGCCGGCGGAACCGTTGCCGGAAGGATCGCAGCTCTTGCAGAAGGCGATGCCGCTAAGAGGGACGACATTAAGTTCCTTGAACGGCTCCCGCTGTTTGATGCTGAAGGAAATCAAAAATAAATAATCATACGGACTTATAGACTGACTAAAGGGGATAATATGGAAAGTAACTATAAGATTCTAATAGCCGATGATGAGCCGGATATTCTCACGCTGCTCGAGAAGGCCTTGATCCAGGAAGGATTTAAAAACATCATCAAGGCAAAGGACGGAAATGAAGCGGCAGCGCTTTGCAGGCAGGAGAATCCTGATGCAGTGATCCTGGATATCATGATGCCCGGGATGGACGGATATGAGGTGTGCAAAAAGATCCGTGAATTTTCGCTCGCGCCAATACTTTTTCTGTCATCCAAGAATGATGAGATCGACAAGATCTTAGGTCTTGCCGTAGGCGGGGACGACTACGTAACCAAGCCGTTCAGCCCCAAAGAAGTTGTATACAGGATAAAGGCGCAGTTAAGGCGCGCATCCTACGGGAGTGTTTCTTCATCAGATCCAATCCGTGTAGGAAAACTCGTTATCGATCCTGACCGCTGCGAAGTCAGGGTGGATGGCAGGACTGCTGAACTTACAGCCAGGGAATATGAACTGCTGAAGACCCTTGCAGAGAACAAGGGGCGTGTCTTAAGCCGCGAGAGGCTTTATGAGAGCGTCTGGGGCGAGACGGCATTTGGCTTTGATAACACGGTAATGGTCCACATCCGTCACTTAAGGGAGAAGATAGAAGAGGATCCAAATGATCCAAAATATATCATCACTCTTAAGGGTCTTGGTTATAAGGTGGTGGATCCTGATGAGAGATAAGAAGAAATACGATCTGTTCATAAAGACCCTGGTCTTATATGTATCGCTGATCGTGATCATCGTCGGAGCATCTGTCGGGCTCTTTTACTATGTATTCTCGATACCTGAACCGCAGGGCATCAGCATAGCTGACTGGCCGCAGAGATTCACATCGAATTTCTCTTTGTGGACAAGCTTTGAGGATGGCAAGATCAAGGTCAGCAGGAGCGGCCTTGACAGGCTCGATGAATACGGACTCTGGGTGCAGTTCCTTGATGAGGACGGCAACGAGATATTCTCGCATAACAAGCCTGATGCATATCCCTCCAAGTACAGCGTCTCTGAATTATTCGCGCTTACAAAGGACGGATACCGGAACGGGTATACGGTCTTCGCAGGCACAGTCGAAGACAATAAGAAAATAAGTTATCTGATGGGCTTTCCTTATGACATCGGAAACTATCAGCTCTGGTATAACGGACAGAGAGTTGGGCGCTTATCGCCTGTTGCGGCGTTCATAGCTGCTGCAGGGCTTGTTCTGCTCGCGGGAGTGCTTCTGGCTTACAGCATATGGCTCTCCAGAAGGCTTGCGAAAGTAACTAAAGGAATCGGCGAACTGTCTGACCGCAAGTACAGGAAGATCAGTGAGAAAGGTTCGTTCGGCACGGTTTTCGAAGCGCTCAACAAGGTCGATGATGACTTAAGGCATGCTGATGAACTGAAGGAAGAGACAGACGCCGCGCGCAGGGACTGGATCGCCAACATCACGCACGATCTTAAGACGCCTTTATCGCCTGTAAAAGGCTACGCAGAGCTTCTGGCTGACGGCTCTTCATTAAGCCAGGACGATGTCCGCGAATATGGCCGCATAATCCTTAAGAACACCGATCACGCCGAGCGTCTTATTAATGATCTCAAGCTTACTTATCAGCTTGATTCGGGCTCTGTTCCTTGCAATCTTCAGACTGTATCTTTGACCCGTCTTGTTAAGGAATGGGTGATCGATATCATTAACGATCCGGCGTTTTCTTCAAGAGACATCAGCTTTGAAGGTGATGAGGACATCAGATGTTCCATCGATCCCTCACTTATGCAAAGAGCCGTCTCGAACATCATAATCAACGCGCTTACGCATAACACTCCGGATACAAAGGTTACGGTTAAGACAGATCTTAAAGAAGAGATTCTTATCACGGTCTCAGACAACGGCGCAGGCATTGATGAGAAA
>JAEFBC010000141.1 GCA_016292155.1 Saccharofermentans sp.
TCTCTACCGAGAACCCATGTGCCGCCCCAGAAGAAGCCAACCGGCGGAGCGCAAACTCTCCAGTCACCGTATGTACCTTCACCAGCAGCTGTACCGCCGCAGTTACCGATCATAACGTAGTTGATGAGCCAAGCAGGTCCGAAGAAGCAGAATACGCCCTTAGCGCCTTCACCCTTCATGTCTGCATACCATGCCTCTGTCCAACCAGAAGCGTCATTTGAAAGACCCTCATCCTTGAGCTTCTTAGCGATGTCAAGGAAAGCTTCTCTCTCAGGAGCGATGTTGAGCTCGCCGTTAACGATCCAAGGCTGTGTAGCGCTCTTCTCGCAAACGTTCCACATATCGCCAGAACCAGAAACAACTGCATAACCCTTTTCCTTAAGAGTTGCTGCTGCTTCCCAGAACTTGTCCCAGTTACCAGAACCAGAGCCTACGATATTCTCAATCTCAGCTGCATCGTCTGTACCGAAAACTTCCTTAGCGATAGAAGCTCTGTAGATCATAGCACCACCAGTTGCCTGGTAACCAAGAGCTACAACCTTACCATCACGTGAACCGATGTCGATTGTGTAGGGAGCGATCTCAGCTGCCTTTGCCTTAGCATCTACATCGATACCAAGAGACTCATAAGTAGCTGCGAACTTAGCCATATCACCCTGTGAATACTTGAGGATGAAAGCTGCCTCTGCTGCGTACATATCAGGAGCTGCATCACCACCAGCTACGAGAGCTGCGTCGAGAGCCTGCTGATAAGCACCGTTATCAGTAGCAACGATTGTGCACTTAACTGTGTACTTTGTACCGAAATCAGGATTCTGTGTAACATACTGGTTAACCATCTTCGGGATCTCGTCTGTGAATGACCACAGATTGATTACCTCAGAACCTGTACCAATTGTCATCTCCTGCTTCTCAGTAGTTGTCTCCTCAGTTTCAACAGGTGTATCGCCTCCTGTTGTCTCTACGGGCTGATCACCACTGGTTGTTTCACCGCCTGCTGTGGTCTCTGTAGTTGTTGTACAACCAGCTGCGAAAGCTGCTACCATAGCTACAGAAAGAACACTGGCAATAACCTTTTTCATAAAGTTTCCTCCTTAATGAATTTGTTCGGGTCCTTTCGGACCTTCTACACGATAGATAATAGTCAAAAAGATTGTTTGTTTCTCCACATTTATTGCTACAAATTGCCCACAATTATACAAATCTTGCGTTTATTGACTAAATTGTACAAAATTTGCTTTTGGAAAGGTTAATTTGCATAAAAAGTGGGTAATCTGTTGTCGCTTGCACAAGGCCCTTGCACTTCGTTTGTATCATTCGCACAAAGCACCCCTTTTCGCGAGTTGTCAGCACTCACAAGGGCGTTTGTTACTATCGCACAAAACCAGACAAAAATCGTCGTTTTTGATGATGCCAGGCGACTTCAACTCCACTTCAAGCACATAAAGTACTTTATGTGATATTATTCGTATATTCATTTTATATATGGGAGATATTTATGGCATCAAACAGCAAAGGACCGCGCCCGTCATTCTTCAGTCCGAAGAGCGCAGGCACCAGGTTCCTTACGGCATTAGCTAATCTGATCATAGTTAATTTCTTATTTATCATTACTTGTATACCGGTAATCACCATCGGCGCTTCTATTACTTCTTTATATAGAATTACAATAGCTATACTCGCCGGTGATAATCCGTCTGTCTGGAAAGATTACCTTACTTGTTTTAAGAGCAACTTCCTTAAGGCAACTCTGTTCCAGCTCCTCTACACTGCCCTTACTGCATTCTTCCTGTTCGAGATCTTTATGGTCAACAACATGATGGATCCCGAGTATTACTGGGCGGCTTACCCTGCTTACTTCTTCCTGGCCGTGGTATTTTCTTCATCGGTTTATGCATTCCCTCTTCTGGCCTGGTTCGAAGAGAGCTTCAAACAGTACCTTAAGAATTCAGTTCTTCTGGCAATAACAAATATTCCGGTCACTCTTATGATCATAGTCATCACCGGCGGTCTTGCATTCCTTGTATATCAGTTCACAGTAACTTCACTGAGCATCCTGGTATTCATGGGATTCTCCACCATCGCAATGTTCTACTCCCTCTTCTTCAAGAGGATCTTCGAGAAACTCGGTGCGGAGATATCTTTCGAGGAGCGCGAAGGAAGAGACTAAAGTTATCCGGCAGATTAATAAACAACATAAAAGGAGCCGCCATCAGGCGACTCCTTATTAATTCAACAACTTAATCCTAAAGGATCAGAGTGCAGCTTTGATCTGATTGTAGATTCCCTCAGCATCGAGCTGGAATTCCTTCATGAGGGCGCCGGCCGGGCCGCTCTTACCGAATCTGTCATATACACCGATCTTCTTAACCTTTACAGGATAGTTCTCGGACAGTACATCACAAACTGCGCTTCCCAGACCACCGATAACGGAGTGCTCTTCAACAGTGAATACTCTGTTTGTCTTCTTTGCGAACTCAAGGATAGTATCCTTGTCGATGGGCTTAACTGTGTGAACATTAACAACTGCAGCGTTGATTCCGTCAGCAGCGAGCTTCTCAGCTGCGCCGAGTGCTTCAGCAACACAGACACCGTTTGCAAAGATGACCATGTCTGTGCCGTCCTTGATGACAACTGCCTTACCTACTTCGAACTTGTAGTCAGGTCTGTCGTTGATTACCGGAACTGCAGCTCTGCCGAATCTCATGTAGAAGGGACCCTCTGTCTCAGCAGCTGCCATAACTGCAGCCTTTGCTTCGATATCGTCAGAAGGAACGATAACTGTCATGCCGGGGATAGTTCTCATAAGAGCAACGTCCTCGAGGCACTGGTGTGAAGCACCGTCCTCACCTACTGTGATACCTGCGTGTGTAGCGCCGATCTTAACGTTGAGGTGGGGATAACCGATTGAGTTTCTTACCTGCTCGAAGTTTCTGCCTGCTGCAAACATTGCGAAGGAAGAAACGAACGGGATCTTGCCGCATGTTGAAAGCCCTGCAGCGATACCTGTCATGTTTGCTTCTGCGATACCGCAGTCGATATGACGATCGGGGAATTCCTTCTTGAATGTGGAAGTCTTTGTTGCGCCTGCGAGGTCAGCATCAAGAACTACTACGTTGGGGTTCTTCTTACCGAGCTCTACAAGAGCGTTACCATAACTTTCGCGTGTAGCGATCTTCTTTACTTCACCGTCTGCCATACTCATGCCTCTCCTATCTTTGCAATCTGTTCGTCAAGCTCTTTGATAGCCTGCTCGTACTCTTCGTCGTTAGGAGCCTTGCCATGCCAGCCGGCCTGGTTTTCCATGTAGGAAACGCCCTTACCCTTAGTAGTCTTCATGATGATAGCTGTAGGCTGACCCTTGCATTCCTTTGCCTTTGCAAAAGCGTCTCTGATCTGGTCGAAATCGTGACCGTCGATGCAGATTACGTTGAAGTTGAATGCTTCGAGCTTCTTGTCGATCGGATAAGGTGAGCAAACGTCATCGATCTTACCGTCGATCTGGAGTCCGTTGTTGTCGATGATAACTGTGAGGTTATCGATCTTCTTTGCGCCAGCGAACATGAATGCTTCCCAGATCTGACCTTCCTGGATCTCACCGTCGCCTGTGAGAGTGTAAACTCTGTAAGAATCGCCGTTGAGCTTAGCAGCGAGAGCCATACCAACTGCTGTTGAAACGCCCTGACCGAGTGAACCAGTGCTCATGTCAACACCGGGAGTCTCTGTCATGCAGGGGTGACCCTGGAGGTATGAACCGAGCTTACGGAGTGTTGTGAGATCTTCAACAGGGAAATAACCTCTGTTAGCGAGTGTTGAATAAAGACCCGGAGCTGTGTGACCCTTGGAGAGAACGAATCTGTCTCTGTTAGGATCCTTAGGATTCTTGGGATCAATATTCATTTCTTCGAAATAAAGATATGTGAACATATCTGCTGCGGAGAGTGATCCACCCGGATGACCGGACTTTGCACTGTGAACAGCAGTAACGATGCCCTTACGGACATTAGCTGCTGTGAGTTGAAGTTCTTTATTAGTCATTTAAGAAATACCCTTTTCTATAGATTTTTTCTTTCATAGGTCAGCCTGACCTACTGGAGGTCAGGCTGCCTGATTAATAAACCAAACTATATCAGTTGAACGGAGCGTTGAACGGATTTTCCTTCGGATATCTGTCACCCTCAGCTCTGTTGTATCCGATGTCGCACTGGCAAATGCCGAGGTATGTGAAGAGGTTGTAGAGAGCCTTTCCATAGTGACCGAATGCAACTGCGCCGTGATGAGGGAAGTTCTTCTCGATAAGGAAGTATCTGTAGAATCTGCCCATTTCCTTGATAGCGAATACACCAGTACCGCCGAAGGATCTTGTAGCAACAGGGAGAACCTCACCCTCTGCAACATAAGCTCTGATCTGTCCGTCAGATGTAGACTGCAGTCTGTAGAATGTGATGTCGCCAGGCATGATGTCGCCCTCGAGTGTTCCGTTTGTAACCTCTACGGGGAGAGCACGAGCCATGATCATCTGGTTCTTCATCTCGCAGAAAGCAAGCTTCTTGGAGCATGTGTTACCACAGTGGAAGCCCATGAATGTATCTGTGAACTTGTAATCGAACTTGCCCTTGATTGACTCATCGTACATGTCGTGAGGTACGGAGTTGTTGATGTCGAGGAGAGTAACGATATCCTCAGAGATAACATATCCGAGGTACTCAGAGAGGCAGCCATAGATATCAACTTCGCAGGATACCGGGATAACCATCCCTGTCAAGCGGCTGTTTACATAGCAAGGAACGAACGTGAAATGTGTCTGGAATGCAAGCCAGTCCGTTCTTGCGATTGAAACATACTTCTTGGAGCCCGTGTGAGCCTCA
>JAEFBC010000142.1 GCA_016292155.1 Saccharofermentans sp.
ATCGAAGTTGCAGACCCAGATATATCCCAGGACCTCATCCGTGGACTTGAGCGGGAACAATACAATGCTCTCAACATGATTTTTCATAAGGGATTCATACCAAGACGGATTCTTCTCCCTAATATATTCCCAGTCATTCCTGTTCTTGGCTATAAGACAGTTGCTGCCGCCGATCGTATCTATCCACGAGACCGTAAGATCGTAGAAGCCTTCCCTGAGGACTCTGGACATCGAAGGAAGCATTGAATACTCATTTCTGGATTCACTTAATGCCGTGCATTTTCTTGCCTCGTCATCGGTAAGAAGGATAACGCAGGACTGGGCATCACAAAGCTTTCTGATATCGGAGATTATCTCATCCATCGTATGCTGGAAATTAGTCGTTCCCCTGAGCTTGATACATGTATTAAGAACCTCTGAAGCCGTTGAAGCGGATGTATTGCTCATCTCCTCACTGTCAGCATTCCTGGTAACGATCTGGGAATAAGTGCAGTAATGAAGATTTCCTTCGCTTCCCAGAGGCATCATGAAGAGATTAAACCAGAAATCATATCTGTCAGGATGAACATAGGTATGCATGGGCTGCTTCAGCACAGCACATCTGAAACAAAAATCCTCAAAGTTCAGATCGGTCGGAAAATAATTCTGGTAAAGGCTGTTCGGAACGAACTTGGACGTAAGCATCTGAGGCATTTCCGGGTTCGAATGCTCTATGGAATTGATATAGGCCTGGTTGCCCGTAACTATCCTAATCTCGCCATAGGAGCCGTCATCTTTTGTCTCGACCGAAATAACACAAGTCATGACATCGATCATCTCGACAAAACTCTTGAAATCCATGCTATGCCTCCACATATCAAAATTTCTTAAGAGAATTTTATCACAGCCTTTGTATCATTTGTTTAAATAAATTAAGTATATTTAAGGAATTAAGCTTTGATCTTCCATGTTTTCGGAGCCAGCTTATAGACACGGTTTCTCAGGAAGAACACATATCCCGCTGTGAATACCAGAAGCACAGGTGCGAGGATATAAGATACCAGAGGTACCCACACGAGGATCGATGCTACTGAGTAGATGATTATGCTGGTGATCCTGTACGCGCCGCTCTTGGCAACAACCGAAGTAGTAAACGGCTGGAAAAGATAATAAAGCGCAAGCCATGTGACAGAAGTCAATATGCTCAGCATGAATCCGACGAGTATCGTCACAAGATATTCACCCGGATAACTCTGGCCACCCGTGACAAAGAGGATCAGATCGGCAAAAAGTCCTAAAGAAACGACCGGTCCGATATTTATCTTTATCAATTGCTTAAGCCTGATATCAAAGAGCTTGATTATCTTTTCGCGCTGTTTGAAGAAGCTGAATGTCATAAGGCTGTTATCGCAATTGATGAACATAGCCTGAGTATTCTTAAAGGAATTATCAGAAATCGACAGCGGGATCATCAGGGCGAGCAGATGTGACTGGGCAACATATCTGAAGAACTCAAAAGCAGGATCATTTCCGACCGGCAGAAGCGCATCGCTAAAGCCTCTGAAAGTGAAGAAATTAATGATGTTTGTAATAACCATGTTCCAGCAGTTGTCAGCGCCGTAACGGGAATAGTATCCGTAGATAAATTCCCCTGAAAGAAGAATCATGACTGCGGCTACGATGATCGTGAAGATAACCGGCTTCATGCAGAGCATCGTCCAGTGTCTTTTTACAAATAAAGCATTCAGATACTCAAAGCCCTTCTTATCGCCCTTTACAGTGCCTTTTGCTTTGATCTTCTTGAAGCTCTTGGTGTTATCGTACTGGCTTGTCGCCTTCACTTCGGTCTTGCTTATATTATCGTGCAGAGCCCTTCTGTGAAGGTTGGAATCAGTTTTCAAAAACACCGCAAGGCCCCATATTCCTGCAATGACTGTAAGAACGGTAATGATTACCATCTGAAGCATCGGAATGAAATATCCATTCGCGACAAAAACAATAAAGAAAGGTCCTGCGAGCAAAACAAGTGCAAGTCTGATGAGATAAGCTACAGCGCTTATCTTAAGTGACTTGTGAAGCCTTGACTTGAATCTGAAGCTGAGGATCTGAAGTCCTATGCCAAGGAACTTGACAGCCAGCGCGAGAACAGGGATCCCGAGCCAGAGCCAGAACGGAGCGCCTGTAATAACAGCAAAAATGCCGGCCATTACATAGCCGATAAAAAGTTTTGCAAGATCGTACCAGATAAGTGTCTCATTCAGCTTTTTAGCATCCATACGGAGCATAAAGACTAGGTATTCCTTCTCCGTGGTGCAGTTAAAATACGGTACCCTGATGAGGATTCCGCAAAAAGCATACAAAAGGAAGATAAACAGGCCGAGATTGCCGTACATCACACTGCGGCTTACCCCCTGAACCATCTCATGCTCAATATACTGGTCGGACAAAAGGAATGCTGCAAGGTAGATCATTCCAAGACCGAAGATCTTTCCGATAAAGAGCTTAAAGACCTCAACGATTACATGGAATATCCAGTAGATGACCTTAAGGAATGTGGTCGAATAAAGCTTGTCCGGGATAAGGTTTCCGATTACCGGAGTCTTCTTAAGCGCGAAAACAAGGCTGTTGTAACCGATGATGCTCCTTAAGTGAATGACTTTAAATAGAATGTTTTTATACTCATTGATCATTGTCAGCATCCCTTAACGCATTAATGATCTTGTCCTTGAAAGCGGCATCGCCGAGATCGTTCTTGTCAATGGGTTCAAGCCTGCCGTTATGAAGCAGTACGATCTCATCGCAAAGGTCAACAGCAACATCCAGAAGGTGTGTCGAGAAGATCGTGATCTTCCCCTGCTTCTGGCTTCTTATAACATTCTTCATCTCTTCAGCGATAATTACATCCAACGATGTAAGGGGCTCATCCAGGAGCATGAGCTTAGGCGACGCAATGATATTTAAGAGCATCTGCATCTTATTCTTGGTACCGTGTGAATAATCCTTGAGAAGCCTGTCCCTGTCATCTTCAGGAACGACCATATAATCGAAATATTCATCTATAGTCTTATCAGGTTTGATATCTTCATGCACCTCAAGGAAGAACTTCAAAAATTCTCTTCCCGTCATGAATTCGGGAACCGTCGGCGTTGATACCATATATCCGATATCTTCAGGCTGAAGAAAGACTTTTTCTTCCGAATCCTTATTTTCGCGAAAATAAAAAGCGCCTGAATTATAATCGATATCACCGTTTACACAGTTAAAAAAGGTAGTCTTACCTGAACCGTTGCGTCCCAGGAGGCCGTATATCTTACCCTCTTCGAAAACAAAATCAACGTCTTTTAATACCTGCTTTGAGCCGTAGTTCTTAACTAAATGACTTATAACAAATTCCATATGTCGTTCCCCCTACCGCGATATTCTACCATTATTCCCCCCGCCAAATCTTAACGTCATCTTAATTTGCCATTAACGTTAATATAACTTCAAGCTTTGCAATAAAACTCTTTCATCAGTGCCACAAAAACATGGGCCCATGAACTGTGCGATAGTAACGCAGGCCCAAAAATAAGGGTGCCTCTTCCCGGCACCCTCTTATAGCTGATTGTAATTACTCTCTGGGGCTTTCCTCAGGGATGAACTCATGTTTATCAATGCTCTTGTGGCGCTCGGCAACAGCGGCATCCGCAAGTTCGATGAGTCTTTGCTGTGAATCGACCTTTTCTTTTCCTCTGAGGTCAAGTTTGTGATACGTGCCGTCAGCAGAAAGGAACGAAGCCCTCACTGTATCAGCCAGTTCGACATCAAGCACTTCCTTTACACGTGCCCTGCAGTCAGGATCTTCGATCGGGAACAGGAGTTCTACACGGCGGTTCAGGTTTCTTGGCATCCAGTCAGCGGATGCAAGATAGATATCCTCGTGGCCTTCATTGTAGAAATAGAAGATCCTGGAATGTTCAAGGAAACGTCCGGTAATGGAGCGCACCGTGATGTTATCGCTCATGCCGGGAATTCCGGCTCTTAAACAGCAGATGCCTCTGACGATGAGGTCGATCTTAACACCTGCATTAGATGCTGTATAAAGCGCCTTTATAACAGGCTCGTCAACCAGTGAATTGATCTTTGCGATAATGCGCGCAGGCTTTCCGGCCCTTGCATTGTCAGCTTCTCGCCTGATCCTTGCAATGAAGTAATCCTTCATCCACAAAGGTGCGGGAATGAGTCTTCTCCATGTCTGCGGGATCGAGAATCCGGAGAGCATGTTGAAGAACTCGGAAGCGTCTTCGCCGAATGATTCCTTGGCCGTGAACAATCCAAGGTCAGTATAGATCTTAGCGGTTACATCGTTATAGTTACCGGTTGCAAGGTGCAGATATCTTCTGATCCCGTCCTCTTCCTTACGTACGACGAGCGTGATCTTACTGTGAGTCTTAAGGCCTACAAGGCCGTAGATTACATGGCATCCGGCATTCTCAAGCTTCTTTGCCCAGTTGATGTTGTTCTCTTCGTCGAATCTCGCTTTAAGTTCAACGAGCACCATTACCTGCTTGCCGTTCTGCGCAGCTTCAAGGAGCGATGCAATGATCGGTGATCTGTCTGATACGCGGTAAAGTGTCTGCTTGATAGCAAGAACATTAGGATCTCTTGCGGCCTGTTTAACGAATTCCAGCACAGGTTCGAAAGTCTCATACGGGTGATGCACGATCCTGTCCTTTTCCCTGATCTGCTCGAAAATATCGAGCTCAGAAACCGGTCCGTCAAAAGAAGCCGCCTCAGCAGGTTCATGAGCCTTATAGCAGAGTTCAGGATGCTTTGCTTTGCATGCTGATGTGAGCTTTGACAGGAATGTAAGGTCGATAGGTCCGTTTACGCTGAAGATATCTGCTTCATCGACTTCGAGCTCATCGACGATGTAATGCAGAAGGTCTGAATCGATATCATCCTGGACTTCAAGTCTTATGATCTCACCGAATCTTCTGCGTCTTACCTGAGCTTCGATCTCCTTTAAGAGGTCTTCTGCTTCATCCTCGTCGATATCAAGGTCGGCATTACGCATAACACGGTAAAATGCCGTAGCCACAACGGTCTGGCCGTCAAAGAGCATGCCGACGTTTGCTCTAATTATCTGCTCAACGGGAACGAAAACGTCACCGTCTTCAGTAGGTATCTGATAGAGTCTCTTAACGACAGTCGGGATCTGAACAGTCGCATACATGTACTTATCTTCGTTTACGGACTTTTTCTTGCTGTCGCTTGCAAGACCGAAAGTTGCTCTCTCCTGGAGTTTTACCTTTTTAGGCTCATTAAGAAGTCTTACGCACATGTTGAGCATGCGGTTGTAAATGAGCGGGAAAGGTCTTGAAGAGTCAACCGCCATGGGCGTTAAGATCGGATACAGAACAGCTTTGAAATATGAATCCGCAATAGCTTTCAGCTGGTCTGAAAGATCATCGTAATTTCTAAGATAGATCTTCTCCTGAGCAAGAGAAGGAACAAGAGATCTGTTAAATGTCGAATACATCACCGACATGAGTCTTCTTGTCTTCTGGTCGATCCTCTCGAGCTGTTCATCTATTGAGAATCCTGCGATGTCGCGCTCTGCAAAATCGATGCTCTGCATGTCTCTTAACGAAGCTACACGAACGATGTAGAACTCGTCGAGATTGGATGCCGTGATCGATAAGAAATTAAGCCTCTCGAGCAAAGGATTCTTCGAATCTCTTGCTTCGTGAAGAATACGGTCGTCGAACTCGAGCCAGGATAATTCACGGTTATAAAAGCATGCATTTCCGCTGAGGAACGATGCGCTTGATTCGTTGTAATTCGGATCAGTGATCTCAGGTGAAGCAACAAATGAAGCAGCCTTTTTGGCAGGCTTCTTTGCTGCGGGCTTTTTAGATGCGGCCTTTTTTGCAGGTGCTTTCTTTGCTGCAGGCTTTTTAGAAGCGGCCTTTTTTGCAGGCGCTTTCTTAGCTGCAGTCTTCTTTCCTTCTGATGTATTTACCTTACGCGCAGCGGCGTTTTTCTTAACAGCCATTAACCTTCCCTCCTGGTCTTGAGAACCGGCTTGATTCCCATTACGTCTTCAAACATTGTGCTTCTGTTCTCGAATGCCCATTTCTCGAAAGACATATCTTCTGAAGCGTCGCATGTGATAACGAATTCATTGTCTTTGATCTTGCAGGAGATCTTCTTGCCCTTTTCCTTGTGCGAAGCATCGATTGCATCGGCGATCTTAAGGATAGACGAGAGCTTGGATACGATGACCTTCTGGTCGGGCGGCAGGATCGAATAGTAGTAGCTGTCGTAAGGCTTATTACGCGGATAAAGTCTTACGATCATGGCGACCATATTGATCTCCTCGTGATCAAGTCCCATAAGATTTGTATTCTTGATGATCGAGTAAGCGGCGTCACTGTGATTTCTCGAGTGAACGAATTTACCTATCTCGTGAAGAATAACGGAAACCTGCAGAAGCAGTCTGTCACGGCTTCCGAGGCCTGATATCTTCTTTGTCTCATCGAAGAACTGCAGAGCAGTCTTCTCAACATATTCGATATGCTTTTTATTCGAACGGTAACGCTTGGCGATGTGTCTTGAAGCAGAGATCAGGTAACTGTCCGGAGAGATCTCTGTCTTAAGGCCCTGTGAGTTAACGCAGTAGTAGTAGATGATGCCGTCAGACAAAGAAGCATGCGGCATATAGATCATATCAACGCCTGTATATTCAAGCATGTTCTTAACGATAAGGGCTGTAGGAAGAAGCAGCGGAGCGATCATGGAAGGGATATTGTCCTTTAATGTAAGATCCGTCGCTCTCGTCTTGAAAAGGTAGTTATATACCTTAAGGAATTCTTCCTTTGTAAGTGTTACGGATGACATGGGACCATATCCAGCAAGCTGCTTGATATAGCCCATCTCGCCGGAAAATGCGATAAGGCTCTTATAGATGATGCCCTTAGGCTCGACTGCGTGATAGTCTTCCAGGTCCTGCGCGATGAATTCCTCAGCAACTTCATCGTAATGGATAGTCTTGCTCTGAAGGTCCTGAAGCATTCCGGAGATCCTCAATGAACCAAGAAGAAGGTTCTGTGAGAAAACGAATTCTGATTTATCGTAAACCGAAGCCTGAATGGAGCCTGAACCGATATCAAGGATCATGGTTCCGTTTGATATTATCTTTGCAAAATCAGGATAGATGGCCTGTACTGCAAGAGTCTGATAATAACGCTCCATGGAGTTATCCAGGACCTTGATCTTAAATCCTGTTCTGGTCCTTACTTGCTCGATTACGACTTCAGCATTCGAAGCGTCTCTGAAGGCAGATGTGGCAACGCAGAAAACACGGGCAACACCGTATTCCCTGCACTTTTCATCGAACATCTTGAGACACTTGCAGAGTTCTTCCACCTGCGAAGCTGCGATTACGCCTGAGCTGTAAGATTTGGTTCCGAGTCCTGTAAATTTGCGGACTGCCTCTAACTCCTTGGGCTTGCCTTTTGAACTTATCTCGAAAACCTTAAGTCTGGCCGTTAGTGATCCGATATCGATCACCGCGACAAGCTTTTTTGCCATGTTTTTATATCCTCTTTTCCGTTGCCTGTCAGAGGTTTGCGATAACCGCACCGGTTATCTCATTCGTTCCGACAAGCGTTGTATTCTTTCCTTCACCGACGAAGGTTATATCACTCGTGCGAAGGCCCTTTTCGAGAGTCTTCTTAACTGCATTCTCAATATCCGAAGCTATCTCTTCCTCGCCAAATGCCATGCGCATCATCATTGCGGCAGACAGGATGCATGCCATCGGATTAGCCTTGTTCTGGCCGGCAAGGTCAGGAGCCGAACCGTGAATAGGCTCAAATAATCCGGGCGTTCCGGGCGCTCCTAAAGATGCTGAAGGAAGCATTCCGATAGATCCTGCTATCTGTCCTGCTTCATCCGATAAGATGTCACCGAAAATATTATTCGTAACGATGACGTCAAATGTGGAAGGCCTGCCTATAAGCTGCATTGCCGCGTTATCGACATAGAGGCAGTCGAATTCGACTTCCGGATAATCAAAGCTCATCTGGCTTGCTAGTCTTCTCCACATTCTGCTTGTAAGAAGAACGTTAGCCTTATCGACAAGCGTGAGCTTCTTTCTTCTCTTCATGGCGAGCTCGAAAGCGATCTTTAAGATCCTGTTGATCTCTCCTTCGGAATAGCTCTCTGTATCGTATGCGATCTTGCCTTTGATCGTACCGTCAGACAGATGATCTCCGCTCTGGTAGAATCCGGTCTTGCCGAAATAGATACCGCCGGTAAGCTCTCTGACTATAACAAAATCAATATTTCCGGGGTTTTTGAGAGGTGATGCATCCTTAAGTTCGTTATAGACTGTGACAGGTCTGATATTGGCAAAAAGGCCAAGCCCCGATCTCAGGCCGAGAAGCGCCTTTTCAGGTCTTAATTCAGGCTCAACATTATCCCACTTCGGGCCGCCTACGGCACCGAGAATGACAGCATCACTGTCTTTTGCGGAAGCAATGGTCTCCTGCGGAAGCGGTATGCCGTAAGAATCAATGGCCGCGCCGCCTGCTTTGAGCTCCTTGGTGAATATCTCTATGTCCCTTTTCGAAGTTGCAGCCTCAAGAACATCAATAGCCGACTTCGTGATCTCAGGGCCGATCCCGTCACCAGGAATGACCGCGATGTTATACTTCTTTGCCATAGTATTTCCCCTTATACTTTTAACTCAGACTCTGTGTAACCTACGAGTCCTCCGCTGGCCATAATGTTCTTTATAAACTCAGGAAATGCATTCGCCTGGAAGCACTCGCCTGTAGTCTTATCAGTAATTACTCCCGTATCGAAGTCTGCTTCGATCTCATCGCCTTCAGAGATCTTTGCCGCAGCTTCAGGACACTCCAGTATCGGGAGTCCGACATTGATAGAATTCCTGTAGAAGATCCTTGCAAAATCATTGGCGATGACAAGAGAAATGCCGCTAGCCTTAATAGCTACGGGAGCATGTTCTCTCGAAGAACCGCATCCGAAATTCTTTCCGGCGACCATGATGTCACCGGCTTTTACCCTGTCTTTGAAGGTCTTGTCGATATCCTCCATGCAGTGTTCTTTGAGATGCTCCGGATCTGCTGAAGTAAGATATCTTGCAGGGATGATTACATCGGTATCGATGTTGTCGCCGTATTTAAATACTCTTCCTGATACCTTCATGCTGACCTCCCTGCCTTATAGCTCATCAGGTGTGCCCACGCGGCCGAGAACAGCAGATGCTGCAGCAACCGGAACACCGCTTAAGATAACTTCAGATTCAACATCACCCATACGTCCGACGAAGTTCCTGTTCGTTGTCGATACGCATCTCTCACCCTTGGCAAGAACACCCATGTGACCGCCCAAGCAAGGGCCGCATGTAGGTGTGGAGATAACACAGCCCGCATCGTCAAGGATCTGAAGCCAACCATTATCCAAAGCCTGTCTGTAAACCTTCTGGGAACCCGGAATAACAATGCATCTTACATCCTTATGCACCTTAAGCCCCTGGAAGATCGTAGCGGCAGCGCCGATATCTTCGAGTCTTCCGTTCGTGCATGAACCGATCACTACCTGATCGATCTTCATGTCCTTGCATTCAGCTGCATTCTTCGTATTTGAAGGCAGATGCGGGAGCGCTACAGTAAGCTCGATATCATTAAGATCGATATCGATCACCCTGCTGTACTCAGCATCTTCATCTGCCATGTAAACCTTGTAATCGCTCTTGATAAATCTCTCCGGATTTGTTCTTGAGATATATTTGAGCGTGTAATTATCGACCGGGAAAATACCGTTCTTCGCACCGCATTCAATAGCCATGTTGCAGACTGTAAGTCTCTGGTCCATTGAAAGCTCCTTGATGCCTTCACCTGCGAATTCCAAAGATTTGTAGAGCGCACCGTCAACACCTATCATGCCGATGATGCTTAAGATAAGGTCTTTGCCTGTAACGAACTTTTTGAATCTTCCGGAAAGATTGATCCTGATAGCTTCAGGAACCTTAAACCATGTAACGCCTCTGGCCATAGCGCATGCAAGGTCGGTAGATCCGACGCCTGTAGCAAATGAACCCAAAGCGCCATATGTACATGTGTGTGAGTCAGCACCGATAACAAGATCACCGGGAAGAACTATTCCGTTGTCAGGAAGGATAACGTGCTCGATGCCCATCTCCCTGCGGCCGAGTTCATAGTAATGAGTGATCTCCTGCTCGCGCGCAAAACAGCGCATCGCTTTATTCAGTTCAGCGGATTTAATATCTTTATTCGGTGTGAAGTGATCCTGTATGAGAAGGACTCTGTCCTTATCGAAAACATCTTTTACGCCGAGCTTCTCGAAAACTTTGATAGCAGGCGGAGTGGTTACATCGTTACCCAGAACATAATCGAGCTTAGCTTCAATCAGGTCACCGGGGGCGACACTGTCAAGTCCTGCATGATCAGCAAGAATCTTTTGCGTCATGGTCATCGGCATATGCGCATTACCTCCGGAACAATAATGTTTATTTTACAACATTATTTGATTTATTAAAATAACGCGCGTAAGAATGATGAGGTATTTATTCTTCGTTCAATTCGAAATACTCGTCGTAAAGTGCTGCAAGTTTATTGGCGTTATCTTCGTAACGCTTTAAGTCTTCACTGCTGCATGAACCGCCGAACTTTGCTTCCAGTTCTTTCTGTTCAGCTTCAAGTCTGCTCGTCTCTTTCTCGATATCCGAAATGCGCTGACGGCGCTTTGCAGATTCTTTTCTGCCCTGCGCACGGTTAACGTTCCTTACGGTATTCTCATTTTCTGCCTTCGGTTCTTCAACGGCAGCAGGCTCGGAAGATACAGTCTGCACAGCCTTTCTGTAGAAATAATATGAATCGTAGAGCTCAGCTTTTCTATCTTTGAATCCCAATACTTTGTCCGCACATTTATCGATGAAGAATCTGTCGTGGCTTACGCAGATAACAGCACCGCTGTATTCCTTGATCGCATCTTCCAGGATCTCTCTTGAATTGATATCAAGGTGGTTCGTAGGCTCGTCGAGGAATAAGATATCCGGATTCTCTCTTAAGAGACAGCAAAGATAGAGCCTTGATCTCTCACCGCCCGAGAGCATTGAGATCTTCTTAAAAGCATCGTCACCTTTGAATCCGAATCTTGCAAGAAGCGTTCTTGCTTCAGTCGTTCCGATATCGCTTCTTGATACCAGTTCATCAAAACAGTTCATCTCTTCATCATCAAAAGGAACGAACTGTTCCATATATCCCATCGACTGTGCTGAACCGATAAGAACCGTTCCGGATGAGCCTTTGAGCTTATCTCCCGCATGACCTGACAAAAGCTTTAAAAGCGTTGTCTTACCGCATCCGTTGGGTCCTGCGAGGAATAACTTCTCATCAGCCGTTACTTCAAATGAGAGTGCATCAAAAAGATTCGTATCAGAATCTTCGAACTTCATTGCAAGTTCTTTTGCCTGAAGGATTATCCTGTCTGATCTGCCTGTACGCTCTAAGGGCTGCGCGGTAAAACTCATTTTCGCATAGCCGGCAGGAAGCTTTGATCTCGCAGCTTCCAACTGTTCTTCCAGTTTTGCTACCATCTTCTCTCTTTGATGGTAACCGCTGATATTTCTGTGGGAAAGCATCGTCTGCTTGACATCCAGCTGATGCGCAAGTTCTTCTTCCAATGCTTTGGTTACAAGGCTTTGAGACTTGATGAAGTGCTCCTTCTGTTCCTTGTAATCGGTATAGCCGCCCTTGTATTCAGTAATATGGCCGCCGTCTAATTCGATGACTTTTGTAGCGACCTGATCGATAAAATGTCTGTCGTGAGTGATTACGAAAACTGCTCCGCCATATGATGATAAGAAATTCTCAAGCCATTCAACAGCTTCCATATCAAGATGGTTAGTAGGCTCGTCAAGCAAAAGGACATCAGGCCTGTCGACGATAAGACGTGCAAGACACACTCTCATCTTCTCGCCTCCGGAAAGATCGGTAAAATCCTCTCTGTCGTGAATGTCCTTCAGACCTAATCCTGCAAGTGCATCCTTTAATCTGTATTCATAATCGTAACCGCCTGCAGCTTCATAAAGCGCCTGCGTCTTTGATAATTCTTCAACGAGTGAAGTTGCATCTTCACCTTTTTCCGAAGCGTGTGTGATCTTCGATGACAGAGTCTCCATCTTCAGTTCGAGATCGATAAGATTCGAAGGCTTTAATGAAGCACCTGAGAGGTCCTGTTCATCCATATTCTGGGAAAGATATCCTGCGATAGTATTGCCGTGAAGAATGACTTCGCCGTCATCCGGAGTAAGCGTTCCTTTGATAATCTTAAAGAGCGTCGATTTGCCGGCACCGTTATCACCTATAAAAGCGATGCGATCACCCTTGTTCACGCGGAAAGATACCCCGTCAAGTATGCGGCGGGGGCCATAATTCATCGTGATGTTGTTTAATGTCAAAAGCGGCATTTTATTTCCTCAAATATTCTGTCCGGCAACCATTGTATCACACACTATAAAAAAGGGTTGCCCCGAAAACGAGACAACCCTGATTCATTCTAATTGCTAATCGAAATTAGAAGAGGTCTACACCCTTACCGTCAACATCGTAAGCCTTCTTCTCACCAGCAACAACATAGATCTTGCTAGCCTTAGGAAGCTTCTTAGCGATTGCAGCAGCAGA
>JAEFBC010000143.1 GCA_016292155.1 Saccharofermentans sp.
GAGAAGTAGGTGCCGGCCATCTTGTCGATCTCGAAGACCTTGATGACCTGGATGATGATGATCGCGAGGACAGGTCCGATGAGGAAGCCTGCAGCGCCCCAGATGTAGACACCGGCTGCCATTGCGAGAAGCGTGATGAGCGGGTGCATCTTTAAGGACTTGCCGAGGACGGCAGGTTCAACGAAGCGTCGGATGATGGACATAACGATAAGACCGCCTAAAAGGATGAAGGCGGAGATGAAATTGCCGTTTGCGACCTGGTAGATCATCATGGGGATCATGGTTGCGCTGACACCAAGGACAGGCAGGAAGTCGATGAGTGCCGTGATGATCGAGAGGACGATGGCATATTCGTGAAGTCCTGCGGCCCAGAATACGATGAGGGATTCGACTGCCGTGATGATGAACAGCACAAGATAGCCGCCGAGGACACGGAAGACTGTGATTGAGAGCTCGTTGAGGAGCGTGAATATTCTGTTTCTGAACTTCTTGTTGGGTGTGTTCTTAACGAAGAACTTCATAACAGCGGGGCCGTCGTTGATGAAGTAGAAGCCGCTCAAGAGGATGCTGATTACGAAGAAGACGCCGTAAGGAAGGTTGCCGACGAGCTGCCAGACCTTGGAGAGGGCCGTGCTGGCGAGCTGAGGGACATTCTTTATGATCGTCTGGCCCATGTTGGTGATGCTCTCGCTCAGGGATTCGACCATATCGGCTGTTAAGAAGCCGCCGTTGTCGACGCTGAAGCGGTCTATGATCTGGGTGTTGACCATTTCGCCGGGCTTGATGGTCCTCGAGAGGTCAACTATCGTGACAAGGAGGCTGTTTGCCTGGTAGACAAGGCCTATGCAGGTGAGCACGATCAGGATGAATACGACGATATTTAAGATTACATAGACGACGAGCGATGTCTTTGTGTGGGTTGACTTGCGCTTGCCGGGCTTGATTTTCGTGGCATCCTTGTCAAAGAGCTTCGAAATAGGCTTTGCCATGAGAACTGACGTTTTCGAGAGCAGGAAGCCTATAAGGAACGGCACGAGAATGACTACGATGATCTTGCCGAGGTACAGAGCGCCGACGAGGATCGCGACGATAAGGATGAACTTGAGCATGGACATGACAGAAGCTCTGTCGCGCTCGTAACGCTCGATGTCACTTAAAGGTTTGGTTTCTCCCTTTGGAGATCTGGTCTTGTTTTTTACTTCCATTTTTTAATTCCTGTTTCCTATTTTTATTCCCCTAAACTGATACCCTTTTTATAATCGTACACCCTTTGTCAACAGTATCCAGAAGACTATGAGGATGAGGACGCCCAGGATCAGGTTGACATTGAAGCCGTACAGCGCACTGTTTGCAAGGCCTCCATCCCTGTCTTCAGGGCCTTTCCCGTCTCCGTAGATGTCTGCATTGTAGGCGGCGTAGAATTCGCCGAGTGATTTTCTGAAGAAAGCGAAAAGGATCACCGCAACGATGATGGCGGGGATCGTGGCAAAATACATGGTGCTCGGGATGTCGCTGTAGACTCTTATCGTCGTGAGGTCGATCTCATAGAGGATGGAATCGATCATGATGCCCGTAAGGCGCGAACCGATGAGCGCGAGGATCGGACCGTAGATATTGCCGGAGTTCTTGCGCACGATGCAGAGCCACCATCCGATTATGAGGATGGAAATGACATCCATGAGATCGAAAGCAAATAACGCCATGAGGAGCGGGACAATGACGAAAGCCAGTCTCTTGTTGTTCTCGGAAAAGCCCTGCCAGACGGCGCCGAAGAAGAAAAGCGAGAATCCGAAGGCAGGAACGATAGTATCTATGAGGATCTCAAGGAGCAGGGTCTGTCCTGTCAGGCCGTCAACGTGGTAAAAAACAGCCGGAAACATGACCGCGCCGCCGAATCTGAGCCAGAGCGAGGTCAGGATGTTATGAAATGAGACCTTTACGAGATATACGGGCGCACCTGAAAGGAATGACAGGATCAGGACGCCTATTCCGGTGTAATGACCCGTGATGCAGATGCCGCCGCGCTCGGCAATGAGCACAGAGGGCGCGACGAACGCGAACATCACGATCATGATGACCGTAATTGCGCAGCCGATCAGGGATGTCGATGAGAACTGGAATGCTCCGGAGAACATGAGTTTTAAGATAAGGGCAGCTATGGCAAAGCCTGCTGCACCGTAAAATACGGGATATCCCCAGTTATAAGGCTTCGGGATTCTGAATGCGCGTAATATGAGATCTCTTGCGGACTTCAGGATGTCCATCAGAAATATACTCCGAAAAGATTCATCGTCATGACCATCTTCTCAAAGAAGAAAGGCTCCATGATCGCAAATACGGCGCAGCCCAATGCGAGGAAAGGTCCGAAAGCCATGTAATCCGGGTCTTCCGCAAAGTGGATGGCGGCCTTCTCGCGCTGGATCTTAAGCTTCTCAGCCCTGGGATCCTCAGATTCGGCGATCCTCTTCTTCTCTGCAGCGATCCTTCTTCTCTTTCTGATGAGGAGCGGGACTGCAAAGAGAATAGCCGAGAAGATCGATACATACATAAGGACGATAAGTCCGTAGCAGCCTGTAATAAGGCCGGTTGCAAACAAAAGTCTCATGTCGCCCATTCCCATGCCTTCGCGGCCGAGGAATGTGATAGACAGGAAGCCGATAAGCCAGATAACACCGCCGCCAACAACGGATGCGATGACCTTGTTGAGGATGGGCATCCACCATTTGGCGTCAGGTGTGAACCAGACAGAACCTTCGAAAAAGTCTGCCGCGATGGAAAGAACGCCGCAAGCTGCGATATAGATGGAAAACTGGTCCGGAATGATCCTGTTGAGCTTATCTGCCATCATGACCAGCATAAGTGCGGGAATTACAAGTAAAATGACCGCAAGATGCATGGGTCTGAAGTGCTCTATATAGTCAACTCTGCAGAAATAAACGGTCACGCAGTAGCACGCAACGCAGAACGCAGCAGCAATAAGGCCCTCCGGGAAAGGTCTCATGCGCTTGGATGGCCTGTAATCAGGGTCTTCGGGCGTTACACCGTAATCCTGAAGCCATTTGTCGGGAAATTTCCCGAACAGATATGTAATCAGTGCGCCTGCGAGCACACCTGCCACAACGGCTAAAACATAGTAAATTGCTATATTCATAATCAGTAGAAGTTTAATATACCGGAAGGAAAAATACAAATGGGAGGGGCGGTTTTCGGGCAGATTCACGCAATAATCATACGAAGTTCAAACCTTCTGTTAAAAATCAGTAAATTTCGGTGAATTTTGTCAGTTTTCGGATTTTCCCGTTGTCAAATAAACACGCATGAATAGTGGATTTTGGGCGGTTTTTGGCTAAAAAATCGAACTTTTTTTATTAAATTGCGCACGCCCTACGTTACAGTTATAATCAAACGTAATTATTTTGGAGGTAAGTAGATGTCTTTGGGGTAAGGAAGGCATCGAAGAAGGACAATGGCAACAGTTACAGCAAAAGCGCTTGAACAGATGATGCAGGCCCATGTAAGAGCTGAAACGGGACTGAGCCTTGAGCAGGCTACACCCCGTGATTACTGGACAGCGCTGTCAAAGAGCATCGTTGAGATCATTTCCGAGAACTGGATGGCAACAAGGCACAAGTACAATCAGGGCCGTCAGGCTCACTACTTCTCGGCCGAGTTCCTCGAGGGACGCTCAATGCTCAACAATCTCGTAAACCTGGGTATTTACGATCAGGCAAAGGACGCTCTCGCATCTTTCGGACTTGATATCACAGATATTCTCGAGCAGGAAACAGACCCGGCTCTGGGTAACGGCGGTCTGGGACGTCTTGCAGCATGCTTCCTCGATTCATGCGCAACACTCAACCTTCCTGTCACAGGCTACGGAATCCTCTATCGTTACGGCCTTTTCAGACAGGCAATCGAGAACGGTTTCCAGAATGAGTATCCTGACTCCTGGATGGAGCACGGATATCCTTTCATTCTCCCCAGATATGACCGCAAGGTTAAGGTCCACTACTCAGACATCGACGTCTGGGCAGTCCCCTGCGACCTTCCTATCACAGGTTACGGCACAAAGAACGTAAACCTCTTAAGACTCTGGAAGGCTGAGCCCGCACAGGAGTTCAACTTCAATCTCTTCAATTCACAGAGATTCGACGACGCAGTAATCGAGAGAAACCGCGTTCAGGACATCTGGAGAGTCCTCTATCCGAACGACACTTCCTACGACGGAAAGGTCCTCCGTGTAAGACAGCAGTACTTCTTCGTTTCCGCATC
>JAEFBC010000144.1 GCA_016292155.1 Saccharofermentans sp.
TTCATATTCATCCATCCTTTCCTTGATCTTTAATCTGGCTCTGTGATACGTGACCCGGGCCCAGGTCTCGGTCTTTCCGAAGATAGAACCGATCTCCGCGAATGACAGCTCACCGAAGACCCTCAGCTGGAAGACTTCCTTGTACGGTTCCTCCAGCTGATGGAGTATCGTGTGGATCCGAAGTGATGTTTCCCTGTCGGAGAGCTTTTCTTCTATTCCCTTATTCTCGTCTTCAAGCTCTTCGGGAACCTCATCTTCCTGGTTCGCATAACGCCTCTTGGAGTCAATGAAGATATTCTTTGCAATCGCGCACAGCCACGTGTAACTGTCACTGTCTCCCCTGAAGCTCTTATCAGTCGATATCGCCCTGAAAAAGGTCTCCTGGGTTATCTCCTCGGCATCGTTGCGGTCTTTGGCAAGCGTCATTACGTAGGAGAAAACCTTCATATAAAAGGCTTCATAAAGCTTTTCTGCGGTTTTCTTATCCACGTATCAAACAACCTTTCTTTTTGTGATCTCACCTGTTAGACGGGTGAATCGCAATTTCGTTACAAGAAAATTGAAAAATTTTTTAAATTATTTTTTGAATGGCCCGAAAGCCTTGATTTTATTGGGTTTTCTCTTATTTTATTCCGACGGTCACCCTGTCATTTCCGCCGTAATCCCTTATCGTCATGCAGTTTTTGAGGCCCCCCTGCCCGAAAATCTTCCTTACGGAGTCCCCCTGTCCATACCCGTGCTCGACTATCAGGGCACCGCCGTCCTTAAGAAGCGTCTTAGCTATATTAAGGACAGGGCCGTAGAAATCAAGCCCGTCATCTCCTGCCCTCAGCGCGAGGTCAGGCTCGTGGTCTTTTACCACGCTGTCTAACTCCTCCATCTCCTTATTGGTTATATAAGGAGGGTTGGATACTATGAAGTCTAATTCCCCCAGTTCCGGCACGCCGCTTAACACATCGCGCTTTATTACTCTTATATCTTCAGGCTTTAGAGCCTGTGTTCTGACATTTTCTGAAGATATGGCAACAGCGGTATCACTGATATCTACAAGCGTTGCGCATGCTCTGATACCAGACCTTGCTATCTCGTTTGCCACCGATATACCAATGCAGCCCGTACCGGTACAAAGGTCCGCAAATCTAATCTCTTTTAGGTCTTTGCCGTACGCAGGGATATTTAACAGGTCTCCTGTTGCCATCTTATTGAGCCCCAGAAACTGCAGAGCAGACTCCACGACCGTCTCGGTATCGGCTCTGGGGATAAGGACACCCGGCACAACCTTGTAGCATTCCTTATAGAAATGACGGTATCCCAGAATATAAGCAAGAGGCTCGCCATCAGCGCGCCTCTTAACAGCTTTTTCCAAAGCATTACCTTCAAATTCTTCCTCAAGGATCTTAAGGTCCAATAAAGCTTCTTCGTCACCTGAATCCTTCAGGAGATCAAGCAGCTTATCCTTACCAGTTGTCATCTTCCTTGTTCTCCGGGATAACTGCCTGCATTGAAGCAATGGCTACTTCAGCGATTGCCGAATCTGGCTCAGCTGTCGTGAACTTCTGTAGCCAGAGACCGGGCTTGGACAAAAGCCTGCAGAACCAGTTTCTGTCGTGACGGCCTACGAATCTTAAGATCTCATATGAGATAGAGCAGATGATCGGGATCGCAACGACCCTGATCGCAATATTTACCCATGCAGGCTGAGCGCCTGTAAAGATTCCGATAACTGTATAAATGATGATCGATATCGCAAGAACGTTGAACATAAAGGATGTTCCGCAGCGGGGATGGAATCTTGTCTGCTTCAGGACATTCTCAACTGTAAGAGGAAGGCCTGCTTCGTAGCATGCGATCGTCTTATGCTCAGCGCCGTGATAGCGCCATACTCTCTTGATATCCTTGAGCTTTGACGCAAAGATCAGGTACAAAAGGAAGATCAGAAGTCTTAAAAGGCCTTCCGCAACACTTGTTACAGCGTTTACCCATGTAAGCTCCATAAGGCTCTCAGGCAAGAACTTGATAGCGATCTCAACGATAAGTCTGGGTGCAAGGATAAAAAGACCTACTGACAAGAGGATTCCGACGATGGCAGATATTGTCATCATGGCATTGAAATGCCTCTCGGCAAACTCATCGAGGCGAGACCTCTTTTCGCCTTCCTTATGCTCTTCAGGCTTACCCTCTTCGGAAATATCAGCCGCCTTCATGAGCGCGCCGGTACCCGTAACGAGCATCTTGTAAAATCTTATGCAGCCTCTGACAAAAGGCACCTTCTCAAAATATGAAGTCTTCTCGCTCTGCTTGATCTCCTCGACATAGATAGTGCCGTCGCCCTTCCTTACCGCCATTGCAGTTCTTGAAGGACCGACCATCATGACGCCTTCGATCAACGCCTGGCCGCCGATAGTTGTCTTCTTCAAGGCAACAGGACATTTCTTGGCCTTTTTGGACTTTTTCGCTGCCTTGGCAGGAACTTCCGGGATATCCTCTGCAAGATCGATGTCCTCAGCGGGGACTTCCTGAAGCGCAGCTTCCTGCACCTGGTCAATCAATTTGTTATTCTCGTTAGATTCTGACATATCGTAACCCCATTCTAGGCATAATTATTCATTATGCTTTGGATTATAACATTTAATAGCGCGTGTGATATTACAGAGTAAAGGCAAATTAGCGTAAGTTAACTTGTTTTGCGAAAATTAACTGGCCGCAATGCCGAGATGGTACTTGTGCGGCGGAATGAACGGCGCTGTCGTATGTTTTGCCGCATGTTTGGCACAAAAACGGGCTTTTGAACGGCGAAATGAACGGCACCGCCGCATGTTTTGCCGTTCTTCAGGCGGAATTCCAAGCGGCGCCTAGAGTTTAGCCTGATGTTAACCGGCCGCAATGCCGTAGTCCATCCAAAATAAAATCCTGAAACACAAAAAGAGGTTGCCTTAATAGACAACCTCTTGTTAGCTTTTGTTGAACGAGAATTAAGCTTTTTCCATTCTCTTCTTGAACTTATCAACACGTCCGCCTGTATCAACGAGCTTCTGCTTGCCTGTATAGAACGGGTGGCAGTTAGAGCAGATATCAACTCTGAGATCACTCTTTGTGGAAAGAGTCTCGAATGTGTTGCCGCATGCGCACTTAACTGTTACGACCTGCGTCTTAGGATGAATTCCTTCTTTCATGTCCTTTCACCTCTCAATCAAA
>JAEFBC010000145.1 GCA_016292155.1 Saccharofermentans sp.
CACCGGTGGTTGCCGCATGCTTCTTATCGGCGCTGCTCGCGAGCAATGTTTTCCAGTATTTCTTGTTCTTAGCCATTGATCCTATTCTCCATACTATTAGTCAACTGATACATTTTACAAGGTGTGCGGTATGTTTTCAACATACACGCCGCATGCCGCTTTACTCGCCGCCGTTCTCCGGTCCGGGACCGCCCAAGATGATGACATCATCAGGTTTCTTTACGGGTGCTCCCAAAGGGATCGCCTCGTCTGCCTTAGGCTTCGGAGGAGGCATCGGTATAGCCTCGTCTGACTTCGGCTTGGGTGCGCCGAGTTCTATTGCTTCGCTGCCTGCGGGCTTGGATTCCTTCTTCTCCGCACCGGCACCGGCTCCGAGGGCTGCGGCCGGCTCTTTTACAGGTGCCTCAACACCAAGATGAACAGGCCTTACGGGAGCTCTGACGCCTGCTCTGGGCTTGGCCTTGGGGCCTTCGCGCATGGCGGGCTTTTCGGGAGATTGAACGGGCGGGAGCTTTGCTGTCTCCTCACCGTTAAAAGCAGGAATGTTCTTACGTGTAATGTCAGCGGGTGTCTGTGCAGTGACAGGTGCGCTGATGACTGTGCCTAATACCTCCGGCTTGCCGGGCGCTTCAGGAACTTTCTTGGAAGGAGCTGCCTGATCGGGAGTCATGGGGTTGAGCTGCTCGGAAAGATAAGCGAGTCTGTAGAATCTTACGATCCTGAAAACAACAGGCCAGAATATCGCGAGCGGCAGGATCCAGTAGACGACCTTGGGTGCTGCTGTATTTCCCAGGAGCTTTGAGAGCGCTGCAAAAGGCGCTTCCATGACGTTATAGATAGTCCTTAGGATCAGCGCGCCGAACTTGGTAAGAAGACCGGGGTCTGCTGTGGCGAGCTTCTCTGCAGGATAGAACCACAAAGGCAGGTAGATAAGGACACCGTAGGCTGCAAGGCCCCAGTTGATCCATTCCTTTTTCTTGAATGCCGCATAGCAAGGCAGGAAAAGCACAAAGAACACCGCATAGAGGAAGCTCATGCAGCGCTCGAAGATCGTGAAGTCTCTCGGGATTATTCCTTCATATGTGAAGTAGAGCGGCGAGAAGCACACGAATGCCAGCGCGCCCGCGATAAGTCCCAAGAATACGCATGTGAAGTAGTCTCTTCTCATATATCCCCTTGCAAATTAATAAGCCGGCTCTAAAAAAGAGCCGACCCTATTTTAATACAAAATACTTTGTTTATAAAACATATGCTGAATTTTTGCCTTATTCTAACGGTCTTAAGTACTTGATCTTAAGTGACTTGATGGTCACGCCGCCGGACGCGAAATGCACGCGGAATACGCAGTTCTTGGCATACATCATGCACTCTGCTTCCTTCTTTACGAGTTCTCCGCCCGTGCCGTTCCATGTGATGACAGCGAAAGGAATGCTCGTGACATAGCATGTCATGGGGATCTGTGCGAGCTCGCCCAGGTTGGAATAACCGGTGAATTCGAGTGAGTAAAAGCCCTGCTTCTCGCATGTGATGCCGAATACGAAGTCCTTGCCTCTGGAGGTCTTGGTCTTGCACTCGATCTCGATCTCATCCTTCATTGAGTAGTAAACATCTGTATCGACTTCGACATCGTCATCTCCGAACGGGCTGTCAATGTGATTGATCGTAACTTCCTTGCCTTCCACCCTGTCCATAGCAGGTGTGTTCATCGCGAAATACAGGATGTTCTTTGCATTTCTCTGGAGCTCTGCTCTTGTGATCTTGGAGCCGTCGCCTTCCGTAAGTTCCTTGTAGGTGTCTGCTTCCAAAAGATTCTCCCTTTCGACGCTTGTGCAGACCATGTAGACATCGTTCTGGGATCTTGCCATAACGGAGTGATCTTCGAGGGAATACTTCTCCGCAATAGTTACTTCCTTGTTGATATATGCCCACCAGTCGGTCATGACAAGGCCCTTAAAGCCCCACTGCTCGTGGAGGATCATGGTGTTCTGGTCGTAGTGGCATGCGCTGTAGATGTCGTTGATACGGTTGTAGCTTGTCATGACGCATCTTGCGCCGCCTTCCCTGATCGCGATCTCAAAGGCAGGAAGATAGATTTCACGAAGAGCTCTGGAAGATACTCTTGAGCTCATCTCACGCCTGTTGGTCTCACGGTTGTTGGCGCAGAAGTGCTTGATAACGGGTGTTACGCCGGACTTCTCAAGTGCCTTTACCTGAGCGGCAGCCATAAGGCCCGTAAGGAGCGGATCTTCGGAGAAATACTCGAAGTTACGGCCGTTTAAGGGATGTCTGTGGATATTGATTCCGGGGCCCAGGAGGGCGTCGATCTTATTGGACAGCATCTCGATACCGAGGTAGGAATAGAGGTCTTCTACAAGGTCAACGTTGAATGTCGACGCAAGGCATGTTCCGTTAGGAAGTGAGAATGCCTTCTTGCCTGAATCAAGACGCATGCCTGAAGGACCGTCTGTGCAGCAGAGGGTCGGAACGCCCATCGCCTTAAGCTCTCTCGTTATGCCTCCGAACGCTGCGGCAGTGCCGATCGTTACCTTGGGGCTGCCCATGCCCTCGCCTCTAATGATGAGGCAGAGATCTTCATCAGCGAGCTGGGCTACGAATTCGTCCATCGTATTTTTGCCGCTCTTAACGTCAGTCAGCTTGATGCCCTTGTCACCTGTCTGAGGGATCTCGGCAGGGACTCTGTCCATTCTGGTTGCGAGGTGGTCTATAGTCTGGAGAGGTGTGTCCTCTTCGCCCTTTGAATATGTGCCGTCGCCGTTGGGGACTGAAGTAAGACGCTTGTAAGCCTTTGTCGGAAGGAGGGCATTCTCGACTGCTTCAAGAAGCTCGCCTTCTGAAAGTTCGAAATTACCGACAGGTGATGCGCTTATAAAATCACTTCCGAGGAAGAATTCATATGTACCCTTCTCAAGGACAAAGCCAGTCGTGCCGAAGCCCGTTCTGCCGTCATCGTCAAAGGAAGCGAATCTTCTTGCGGGTGCGGTGATGGTCACGCGCTCTTCGCAGCCTGCGGGAATATTGCCTGTCTTGGTAAAGCCTGCAAGGACTCTTGAAGGCTTGGAGAGCTTTCCGTCAGGTGCCTTGCAGTAGAGCATGACAGCTTTCTTGCCTGATGTATTTCCGGTGTTCTTAACTGTAACGCTTACTGTGACCGTGCCGTTTTCGAACGCGAAGGAGGGCTCTGCAAGATTAAAAGCCGTATAGGAAAGTCCGAATCCGAAGGGATAGAGGACTTTGTCTTTTGCGAATGTTGAGAAATATCTGTAGCCTACGAAAATGTCTTCCTGATAGATATCTTCCTTAATGTCCTTGAGGAAGTTTGCATCGGAAGCGTAGTCTTCGAGCTTCTCGGCGATGGTGTCAGGAAGGCAGCCTGAAGGGTTCTCCCTGCCTGAGAGGACTCTTGCGACGCTGATGCCGCCGATCATGCCGGACTGCCATACATAGAGAACGCCCTTGACGTTGTACTTCTTTACGAAGGACATGTCGATGATGTTGCCGACGTTAAGGAGAACGATGGTATTAGCGAAAGCGTCTGTAACGTTCTTTAAGACTTCCTCTTCGCTGTCGCTTAAGTAGTAAGCGCCCTTCTCAGCGGAATTGTCCCTGTCCTCACCTGCAGTTCTTGCGATGATGACTACAGCATAATCGTTGCGTGAAGCCAGTGTCTTGGCTAATTCTGCGGACACAGGCATCTCGGCCTGAGACCATGCCTCCTTGCCCCAGCCGAGTCCTGCGTCTATGGGATTTTCTGCATCCCATTTATCGTATATGTCCATGAGTTCCGCATCCAGAGTGATGCCGGAGCAGTCATTAAGACCTTCCCTGATGTCTGTTACATGGTGAACATTTACCATGCCGCCGGAACCTGTTCCGGACTTGTAATAGTGAGTCTGCATCCTTCCGAAAAGCGCGACTCTGGCGCCCGTCTTCAGAGGAAGAACATTCTCCCTGTTCTCGATCATGACGATGCCTTCTGCGGCCGTCTTGATCGCTGCTTCTGTATATTCATTCCAGTTAAGGGTTATCTCGTTCATTGATAATGCCTCCTGTAAGTTCCGTAATAGACCATATTTGTCGCTGTGCATTGAATATACAGCATTTCAAGGACGTCAGATTGTATTTTACCCGCTTTTATTATTCATTTCTTGCGTTGTAAACAAAGACATTAAAATATGCCTCAAAACAGGCTCTTCCGGCGTTTTTTACCCTTGATAAAGTTATAAATTTGCAATTTATCTGATATTAAATACAATATCTCAGACCTATAATGTGGAAACTTCAGTATCTGAAAGGTGTTTATGGCAGGCAGAAGAACCGATACAGACATGACAAAGGGCAATCCGATGTCGATCATATTAAAGTTCACACTGATGCTCCTGCTGGGTAATGTTGCCCAGCAGCTCTATAACATTGCAGATACGATAATCGTAGGCAGGAGCGTCGATCCGCTGGCGCTTGCAGCAGTAGGTTCCACGGGCACCATCATGTTCCTGATGTTCGGCACTTCAAACGGCATGGTATCGGGCTTTTCTATCGTTACGAGCCAGAGATACGGCGCGGGCGACGAGAGGGGCGTTAAGGCTTCTGTTACCAACGGCTTTTATCTGTCTGTCATCATCGCGGCCATCATCACCATTATCGGCCTTGCATTTATGAAACCTCTGCTCGTTCTCATGAACACTCCGGAGCCAATATTCGATTATGCCCTGACATATATCTCGACTATCTGCGCAGGCATCGTCTGCGTCATCCTCTATAACTACTGCGCTTCGCTTATGAGGGCGGTCGGCAACAGCTTAATGCCGCTGATCTTCCTTATCTGCTCGGCTGCGACGAATGTCGGACTGGACATCTGGTTCATCGTCGGACTTAGGATGGGCACGTTCGGCGCTGCTCTTGCGACTGTAATCGCACAGGGCCTTGCCGTTATCCCCTGCGTCATCTTTATCTATGCGAAAATGCCGGCTTTAAGACCTTCCAAGGAAGACTGGAAGCTTAACCCTGCCATCATCAAAGAGCAGCTCAAATTAGGCATCCCGATGGCTGTCCAGTACAGCATCACGGCATCCGGCACGGTCATCATGCAGAGCGCATTCAATACCTTCGATTACATCGCTGTAGGCGCGATCACAGCCACAAGCAAGTTCCAGGGCATCATCACGATGGGCATGTTTTCAGTCGGCCAGACAATGGCGGCTTACGCAGGCCAGAACTACGGCGCGCGCAACATGAAGAGGATCAGACAGGGCGTAAACAGCGCGCTGAAGATCTATATCATCTATTCTGCCGCAGCGGCAGTCTTTGCGATCCTCGCCGTGCCGAAGATACTCTGGATCTTCTTCGATTCCGATGTCGATATCTCTCTTTATATCCCGTGGGCCATGCCCTATATCATCGAGTGCGCGGTTTGCTATTTCTTCCTCGCCATGATCTTCATCTACAGACACTCGATCCAGTCGGTGGGCTTTGCCCATATCGCAATGATCCTGGGCTTTGTGGAGCTTGGCGCGAGAATGATCACATCCTTTTATTCGATCTATGTCCACAACTACTATATCGCCGTCGCATCAGACCCTCTGGCGTGGGCTGCTGCAGGTATCGCGGGAATGATTATCGGCCGCTATCTTTTCAGGAAGATCGAGAATAAGTGGGCAAAAGAAAACGGCGGCCTGCCTGCTGCAGAAGACAAATAACCGCCGTTTTTTGTTGTTTTTTGAAGTTGTTCTTATTTGGTGGTCTCAGCCGTGGACTCTGTTGTCGTAGGCATGCTGCCATCCTTGGTGTTATAGACGTCGTATTCCATTCCCATGAGGGACTCTGACTGCGGATCGTAGATGATGAAGCAGTAGTAGCCCGTCTTGAAGTTCTCTTCCTGCTTATACGTTATGCGGATCTCCGTAGGGGATTCGACCGTGATCCTGGTCGATGTAAAGAGGTGGTTCCATTCTGGCGTGAGCTCCTCGGAAACCCTGTAAATATATGTCCAGACGTAATCTTTTGCTCTCTCGTCGAGCTCGAAAACTATCGTGAACTCATTAACGTCCGTATAGCTCTCTGTAGCCTCATCCCAGCCGGGACCGGTCATGTAGACCTTCTTGACCATGTCGAAGCAATTTCTCATGAACTTCAAAGTCTCAAGGTTCTCGTAATTGTAGAGGGAGATGAACTCTGCAGGATTATAGAGCTTATATTCGTCACCGACCTTCGTGAAAATGAGGGTGATCTTGGTGTCGATAGTCTTTTCAACATCATATAAAAGGGTGTTAAAGTCGGCAGGGCCTAAGAATTCTTCCCTCTTGCCGACAACCTCGTGGTAATCCTTATAGGAGTAAGTAACGTCTACTGAGCACTTGCTGCCCCAGAAGCCGCCGTTATAGCTGTCGTCATCGATCTCGTAAGTGATCGTCTCGGCGATCATGTGCTTTACCTTCCAGGAATCGTTGACCTTGGGAGCTAAGTAGTTATCCTTATCCTTTTCCGATATGGAAGGCATGGCTCTCTCAAGATCCCTGCATTCCTCGCTGAATTCCTTGAAACGCTCATAGTCGCTGGCAGCCAAAGCCTTGCTGATCTTGTCGATCTTGTCGTAGATCTCATCCTTGGTGCTCGAAGATGCAGCGGTTGTATCATCGGGATCGTCATCTTCTGGAAAAGTGGGGTTGGTGAACATAGAACAGGAAGCCAATGAAAGAACATTAGCTAAAACCAGTACTGCCGCCAGAATCTTTTTGCTCATTTCTGCTTCCTCCGAATAGAGCTATTATATCAATCTATACACCTTAGGGGGCGAAAAAGTTGCAGACCCTTATTCCCGCGCGCAATAAAATGGGCTGTCTCATATGAGACAGCCCCATTGGTTTTAAGTTAAATGACTTAGGATCAAGCCTTACCGTCGGAACCAAGAACGTACTTAATCTTGTGAGCAACCATGTCCTTAACTGCCTGACGAGCGGGCTTAAGGTACTGACGGGGATCGAAGTGATCAGGGTGCTCAGCGAAGTACTTACGGATGTTACCTGTCATAGCAAGACGGATATCGGAG
>JAEFBC010000146.1 GCA_016292155.1 Saccharofermentans sp.
AAACAAAAAGGACCTCAAGCCAATAATGGCTTAAGGTCCTTGAATTGTTTTGAAAGATGATACTAACGCGTTAAATAATATATGTAAAAGCGATTAAATTATTATTTAGCAACGTCAGTTGCCCTTGTTTCTCTGATCACATTAACCTTGATCTGTCCGGGATAATCGAGTTCATCCTCAATCTTCTTGCAGATATCACGGGCCTTGAGCGTCATCTCATCATCTGAAACCTTATCAGGTGAAACGATAACACGAATCTCTCTGCCTGCCTGGATGGCAAAGCTCTTTTCAACACCCTCGAAGCTTGTTGCTATCTCTTCAAGCTTCTCGATTCTCTTGATATATGTCTCGAGATTCTCTCTTCTTGCGCCGGGTCTTGCTGCGGAAATTGCATCTGCTGCCGCTACCAAAACAGCTTCTGCGGTAAGAGGTTCAACATCTCCGTGATGTGCCTCTATGCAGTTAATGACTGCGGGGCTCTCATGATACTTCTTCGCGATATCGACACCGAGCTGGATATGTGTTCCTTCCTGCTCGAAGTCCACTGCCTTACCGATATCATGCAAAAGGCCGCCGCGCCTTGCAAGATTACTGTCAAGTCCGAGCTCGTCCGCCATCATTGCTGCTATCCAGGATACTTCAATGGAATGCTGCAGTACGTTCTGTCCGTACGATGTGCGGTAACGAAGACGGCCTAAAAGCTTGATCAGTTCAGGATGCAGATTCATTACACCTGTGTCAAAGGCTGCCTTCTCGCCCTCAGTCTTGATAGTCTGATTGAGTTCCTTTCTTGCCTTGCCGGCCATCTCTTCGATTCTGGCCGGATGGATTCTTCCGTCTGCTACGAGTCTTTCAATCGTCATTCTAGCGATCTCTCTCCTGATAGGATCGAACGATGAAAGTACAATTGCTTCAGGAGTATCGTCGATAATAAGATCGACTCCGGTAATTGTCTCGATTGCCCTGATGTTACGTCCCTCACGACCGATGATTCGACCTTTCATCTCGTCGTTAGGAAGGGTTACAACAGATACTGTGACTTCGGAAACGTAATCGGATGCATAACGCTGAATAGCGTTAACGATAATGTCTTTTGCAACCTTATCTGCATCTTGTTTGGTTTTTTCTTCCATCTGCTTGAGCATTAAGGCCATATCATGAGTGTATTCACGCTTTGCTTCGTCAAGCACTAAGCTTCTGGCATCTGCAACTGTAAGTCCTGATACCTTCTCAAGTTCAGTCTTCTTACGCTGCTCGTAATCCTTGGCTCTTGCCTCGAGTTCAGCAATATTCTGCTGACGTCTCTCGATCTCTTCCTGCTTGCGCTCACAATTAGCTTCAATACGATTGATATTTTCTTCTTTCTGCTCGAGCTTATTGCGTTCTTTTGCAAGTTCCTGTTTCTTCTCTCTAGCTTCACGCTCCAATTCAGAACGGACGCGGGAGACTTCTTCTTTAGCCTGCAAAAGCAAATCACGCTTGTTGTTTTCTGCTTCCTTCTGTGCATTTGCAAGAAGCACATTACTTTCCTCTTTCGATTTGGCAATGTCCTCCGCAAGTCTCTTTTGTTCGCCGGAAATACCGGACTTAAAATAAACTGCTGTTATTGCTATACCCAGAATAAGACCAACAACGCCCGCGATTATTACGAATAATAACGATACTTGTGGCACGTTGGTACTCACCTCCAAATTTATTTAGTTGTCAAAGAACGTATAAAATGGCTCTGACAAGCCATTGAATATTGTAGAAATAAATGTTCTATCTGTCAATAATTTGTTAGAATTAAACAATGCGAATAGATTATTTTGTTGAAAGTGAATATAACGGCTGCGAGATCCAGCAGATAATGAGGCGTAAGTTCAAGATGAGCACCACCTGGGTCAAGCGTGTAAAGCTCTACGGAACAGTGGAGCTTAACGGTGTCCACGCCCGCGTTAAGGACCCCGTAAGCACCGGTGACAGGCTCTATTTTGAGTACGAGGATAACTCTGCTGCCCTGACTCCGCCTTCCAATGTCGGCATATTGTTCGAAAATGAGCACTATGCCGTCGTAAACAAGCCCGCCGGAATGGTCACCCACCCGTCCCATGGTCACCTTGAAGATTCACTCCTTACTTCCCTGTCTTCGAACACACTCCATCCCGTAATGCGCCTCGACAGAGAAACATCCGGGCTTCTGATCGTCGCAAAAGACGGATATTCACACAATATGCTCGCGACAACTGACATTAAGAAGCGCTATAAGGCGCTCTGCTACGGCAGGTTCGATCCTGCTGACGGCACGATGGACTTTCCTATCGCAAGGCGCCCCAACTCCGTCATGATAAGAGACTGCACACCTGACGGAAAGCCTTCGGTCACACATTACAAGACATTAGCCTATTATGAGAAAGCGGATATCTCGCTTGTGGAGTTCGCGCTTGAGACCGGCAGATGCCACCAGATAAGGACTCACTCATGCCACGTCGGCCATCCTCTCTTAGGCGACGGCCTTTACGGACCGCTTTCTGACGACAACCCCAACGATTCGCTCAAAGACAAAGCATTCGTCTATGATCCCAAGATCGGCAGAGTCGCCCTGCACGCATACAGGATCGAATACAAAGACCCGTTTGACGGTGAGGTCAAAGTCTTTGAAGCTGAGCTGCCTTCTGACATGCAGGCAGTTATAGACGGCATATAATAAAACAAAGGGACTTGGACTAAGCCAAATCCCTTAGAAGTCAGATTTATATCAATTGCTTTTCTTTACTGGTCAGCTGCCTCGGATCTACTGATCTGTATTTATTTCCAAAGCTGAATCCCAAGTCTTCAAAACCAAGTCCTAATTCAGGATACGCCTTATCTGCCAATGTGATCATTCTGGAATAGTAGATTGGCAAATCCTTCTTTATCTTTTTCTTAATAGAACGACCCACATGTGAATCAACCGATTCGGGATCATTGTCCATTTGATCAATACACGATTCAAGACCGGTCAGGTCAGTTGAGACAGAACCCTCAAAACTTTCATCTCCATAGCGCATTTGAAAAGCAAGAGCTACTTCAGCACTATCCCTAAAAATAAAAAGATTTAGATTATCTTTATCTTTATCTTCACTATAATACGTCATAACGATGACAGGTCCTTCAAAACAGGTTACCACGCTTCCTCTGATACTATCATCTTCAATGATAAGAGCTTCAGGATACGGCTGATCCGAAAAATACCGCTCCTCTACTTTCTTGATGTTTTCCTCATTAAGTACAACCGGAACCGTTTCTTCAGTCTGTCCTTCCGTTTTCTCTGCATTTGCTGTTGAGCAGCTGCAAAGCACAAGAGATGCAA
>JAEFBC010000147.1 GCA_016292155.1 Saccharofermentans sp.
AGGAAGTGAGATTCCGACATTATCAAGATAGTTCGGAACGAACATCGTCATGAAAGCGATCGCAACGCCGAGCATCAGGAATGAGGAATTAAGGAATCTCGCGATCCTTGAGTCAGCGAAAACAGAGAGGTAACCGCTTATTGACAGAGGAGCTTCCCTTACCTGCGTATTATTCTGCATGAAGTAGATCATGCCGATGGCAGTAAGAACGAGTGCAGCACCACTGATGATAGTTACGATAAAAAGTCCGTATCTTTCATAGCAGATACCTGCGATAACGGCACCTACTGCAGCACCGAGGAAATAAGACGCTGCCTGAACATTATGGATTATCCTGTCGTTATAGTCCTTGTAACCGAGTCTTCCTGCATTGATACGGTAATCTCTCAAATAGTCAAAAGACATACCGAAACAGAAGCCGATCGGAAGAGCCAGTACGGTCGTAAGATAAGGGAAACTGATAACGCCAGCGATGAGCGCTAAGAAGTATCCTGCGCAGGTTACCGCTACAAGAGCGATCCTGCTCGTAAGATTAGCCTTAATGGTGTTTCTGATTCCGGCAAATCCGAGATAACCCCAGATGAACAACAGCAAGGTTACGCATATAAAGGCCTGCACGGCCGGCATTGGCAAATCCTTCAGCTGTTCCTTGAAATAATCCGCGAACGTTATCGGCATCATGATAGATCCGAAAGCCGTAAAGAATGAAAGGAATCTGTTAGCGTTCTCACCGTACATAACGAGTACAGGAGCGTTGCCGGAAATTCCCTTGGATACTGTTGAAATAAGGAGATTGATCTCGAAGACGATAATACCCATCGAGATAGCGATCGATATGATCGTGAATATCCATGAAAGGCTCATTCCGTTTACAGAACTCTCGAAATCGGAACGCGGCATCATTATCTCAAGAACACCTGCAACGGTATTCTCTGACGAGATGATCGGCGCAATGGCGCATACGTAAGATACGCCTCCGTCACTTCTTGATGTAAACGATGCCTGAAGCAGACTGAAGCAATCAATATACTGGTTGCCTGCACCTGTGAGGTAATACTGCTGTACATTGCCTGTATCTGTTGATGAATAGAGTCTTAAGAAAGAGTCACCTGCCATCGTATAGATGTTTACGATGTAGGACTTATCCTTGCCGTACTTATAGACAGGAAGCATGTAGTTCATGCCTTCCCTTACGTCTGTGTAAGAAAGAGCAGCTGCTGAAGATACAGCGCACTTCTCCATCATGTCAGCACGCTCGCTCTCAAGAGCTTTCATGTATGTCTTGGACAGCTGCGTCGCCATGACGAGCAGTACAACAAGTATGATCGTAAAACAGTAACCGATAGTGGAAGAAATAAGTCTTCTGTCACGGCTCTGTGCTGTCTCTGCATTAGCCTTATCTCCCCTGCCTCTGAAGATCCTGATAAGGACTTCCTGAACGGCAAAGAGAATAACTCCGGCAAGTACTGCGATGATGCATGCGGTAAGGATTCTCTGCTCGAGCTTATCGCCGATGTCATAGAGCTCACCGAAAGTACACTTGTATTCAAATACACCTACACAGATACCTGTGCTGTCAGTGATAGGAACGATGACACTCTCATAATTCTTTCCGACGAGAACTGTGCTCTTGGAAGTATTTCCGAGCCACTCGGAAATATCTCTTCCTGTAACTGCGAACTCTGAAGGATCGTTAACACCACGGCTTAAGAGAAGTGATAACTGACCGTTGTTATAACCGAAGAGTCCGTAACCTTCTGCGGACAGATTCTCTTTGGTCGTATCAACGAGCATGAGATCCAGAACAGTGCTGTACTTTGCAGGAGCATTGACTGTGTTAGAAGTCAGGTCATCACCATCGACAGTCATTCTGACGATGTCAGATACCTGATGCATCTTATTGTCGGATATCATTTTGAATTCATTCTCGAACTGCAGTCTCATGTGATGAACAGCAAAAGATACCGCAGCAATCGCTACGACGAATGAAACGATAATCAAGATACAGATACGAACTATTCGGCCGGTAACGTCATTACGTTCAGCGGTTCGTTCACTCTGAAGATTAGCCATTTGAAAGAAGCCTCCCCTATTAGCTGAAAAATCCGCATTTATTATACACAAATATAATAAAAACAAGAAATATAAGTAGAGGCAGGAGTTAGGAAAAATAAAATGCAATAAAAAACCTCTCTTGCCATCAGGACAAAAGAGGTCTTTATCAATTTGGTTGCGGAGGCGGGACTCGAACCACACGACCTCCGGGTTATGAGCCCGGCAAGCTACCAACTGCTCCACTCCGCGATGTCAATCGCCTGCACTTAAAAAAGGAATAAATGGTGCTCGTGACCGGACTTGAACCGGTACGGATTTTACTCCGACGGATTTTAAGTCCGTTGCGTCTGCCAATTCCGCCACACGAGCCTATCCGTAAGTGCTGAATGATAATATCATCATGAATGTTTAAAGTCAAGGCAAAAAATGGTTATTAATCCATTCGAAATGATACGATTCCGTAACATAAGTGTATTGATTGAAAATTCATATTCGATAAAATTAAGATAATTAATTATAAAGGAGATTAGACAAATGCCTAACGATCCTGAGGATTTTAACTTATTCAACAGTGCGAACACTCCTGATGGCAAGGACGATTTTGTCGATTCTTCTTTTGCAGTGCAGTTCAAACCCGGTGACAAGACCGAGTCTATTGCTGACAAGCTTAAGGAGACAAAAGAGAATATTGAGAAGCAGTCAAGCATCAATCAGCCTGCCGGCTCTTCAAGATTCGATTTCAATACAGAGAACACATTCAAAGATAAACTGTCTGATGAATTCGACAACTTTGAATTTGACTCTTCCATTTCCGCTTTCAAGCCTTTTAAGACTCCGGAACAGACATCTTCATCCACAGCCGCTACTATTCCGGCTATAAAGCCTTCACCCGCTTCCAACGATCCCGTATTCCCTAAGGACGGCGGTACTTTCGATAAGCCCGCTTTCACTCCTAAGGCACCCGAGCCTTCCAAGGAAGCGTTACCCAAGTTTACTGATGCTGAGAAGGCCCAGGCTAAGCCTTCTGACGATAAGCTCTTTAAATCAGGCAGCGGTCTGGATTTCGCTACATCTGAACACGACAAGAAGACCAGTCCTTTCATGAACACTGAAAAGCCTGAGCCTCCCAAGCCTGCTGATATCGATATCCCGACAACGGAAAAGATCGCTTCACCCGTTAAGCCTGAACCCGCTAAGCCCACATCACCTTTTGCATCAGCTCCTGCAAAGCCCAATAATCTTTTTGCATCAGAGCCTGATAAGCAGAAGACAATCACACCTGACGATTCCAAGTCCCAGGCTTCCGGCGGTTACAGACCTTATCCTTCTGCAGCTAAGACGAATTTATTCACATCACCTGCTCAGGCAACAAAGGAAGCAGAAAAGGCTTTCGCAGAATTCCTGGATGACGACTTTAAGCCTTCCGGAAATGTCCCGATCAGCCCTTTCAAATCTATTAACACGACAAGACAGGCACAGACTCCCGCGCCCGCTGCACCTGCAAAGCCTGCAGCACCCGCAGCACCTGCAGCTCCTGCAAAACCCGCTGAACCTGCAGCACCTGCCGCTCCCGTTGCACCTGCAAAACCGGCAGAGCCTGTTAAGTCAATTATTCCCGATATGCCTGCAAAGCATGTTGAGCCGGCTAAGCCTGCTGAACATGTTAACCCTGCATCTAATGTAATTCCGGTTAAGCGTCCTGAAGCAGTTAAGCCTGCTGAACCCGCTAAGCCTGTTATCCCTTCTGCACCTGCAGCTCCCGCTAAGCCTGCTGAGCCTGCGAAAACAGCATCTGCAGCAACCGCTGCCGCTGCCGGCGCGGCTGTTGGAGCCGCTGCAACCGTATCTGCTGCTAAGCCTGTTGAAACAGTTAAGGCACCTGCTGAGACAGAAAGACCTCAGAGACCTGCAGCTACAGCAACACCTGCAAAGCCCGCAGCACCTGCAGCTCCTGTTGCCGCAAAGCCTGCTGCACCTACAGCACCCGTTGCAACTGCTGCACCTGTTGCTGCAAAACCCACAGCACCCGTTGCACCTGCTGCACCTGTTGCCGCTAAGCCTGCGGCACCCACAGCTCCTGCTAAGCCTGCAGCTCCCGCTAAGCCCGCTGCATCTGTATCAGAGGCTGCCCAGAGACCTGGCACATCTTCAGGAAAGCCTGCTCAGGCACCTCAGACTGCTCCCGATTCACCTTTCGAAGCAAAGGGCAAGCAGCCTGTCGCAGCCACAAGAGGCGTTGCTGCAAACCAGGGACATGACAATAAAGCCATCTCCCCTGTTACTACAGTTAAGAAGTCCAAGAAGAAGTCTAAGGAACCCAGATCTAAGAAGGATCCGGGCCTTGCAGGACTTATCACATTCCTCGTTATCATCTTCCTTGCTATCGGAATCCTCTGGGCATTGGACAACACTTCCGGTATCAGAAGCCTGTTTGGTAAGAGGAATGTAGAGACTATCGCTACAAAGACATCTGCTACTTCCATCGAATCTTCCAAGGAAGAAACAGAGACAACAACTACAGTAACTGAGGCTACGACTACAACTACAGAGGCTACAACGACAACTACGGAAGAGCCAACAACAACTACAACAGAAGAGCCCACTACTACAACTACTACAGAAGCCACAACAACGACTACTGAGGCTACAACCACAACCACAGAAGCTACGACTGAGGCTACTGAAGAGACAAAGAAGTCTGCCGGCGGCGAGAAGGTAACCGATATCGGCACCAAGATCACAAACTTCAAGCAGACAAAGAAGGGCTTCAAGTTCACTATCGAGCTCAAGAACAAGAGCAATAAGACATGTAACCTTCCTAAGTCCCTCAATTATCTTGATATCAAGCTTTTCGCCGGTTCAAGCATCAAGAGCGTTACATCAGATGCTATGGAATTCAAGCTTAAGAAGGACGGAAAGACTTACAGAGGAACACCTAACGAGATCGCCATCAAGGCTGGCGACACTTACTCCTTCACAGTTAATGTAACTACAAAGGAAAGCGTAGTTAAGTACGGTTACAACACAGCATACTTCGACTGGAAGAAGTAATAACAGTTCAAACTGATCAAAAGAACCGCTGCAACATCGCAGCGGTTTTTTATTGCAAATTAAAAGTGCCGCCCGCAAAGGACAGCACTTATTAATCTTTTTGTTTTGCCTGTCAGTCTTCCTTCGGCTTCTTGACCGTATCGAAAACGAACTTGCCTCTTCTGAAATCGATCTTGAGCGTAGCTACATCGTTCAGCGCACCTGTAAGGAACATATCAGAGAGCGGATCTTCGATATTAGTTCTTATAGCCTTACGCAGAGGTCTTGCTCCGTACTTTTCGTCGTAGCCGATCTCTGCAAGCCTGTCGCCTGCTGCCTTCGTCATTGAGCCCTTGATGTGCTTATCTTCGAGAGATGCGAAAACATCCTTGATCATGATATTAACAATCTGACGGATCTCCTCAGGCTTTAAGGACTTGAAGATGATCGTCTCATCAACACGGTTTAAGAACTCGGGACGGAATGTCTCCTTGAGCGCGCTCTGAACGTGCTGTTCCATAGCTTCATGAGTCTCATTAAAGAAACCGATCGTGGCAGCCTTTGCAGAGCTTCCCGCATTGGATGTCATGATGATGATGCAGTTCTCAAAGTTAACATGCAAGCCGTGGCTGTCAGTAAGAACACCATCGTCAAGCATCTGCAGGAGCAGATTGAATACATCAGGGTGAGCCTTCTCGATCTCGTCGAAAAGGATTACTGAATAAGGCTTTCTTCTTACCTGCTCGGTAAGCTGTCCGGCATCATCGAATCCTACGTATCCCGGAGGAGAACCGATGAGCTTGGAAACTGAATGAGGTTCCATGTATTCGGACATATCGATCCTGATGAGAGCTTCTTCAGTATCGAACATGACTTCAGCCAAAGCCTTAACGAGCTCTGTCTTACCTACACCTGTAGGACCGACAAAGATAAACGACGTAGGCTTATGCTTCTTGGTAAAGCCTGCTCTTGTACGTCTTACGGCGGAAGCTACCGCATGAACGGCATCCTCCTGACCGATTACGCGCTTATGAAGTCTCTCTTCAAGATTCTTGAGCTTCTCTGTCTCAGTCTCTGAAATGGACTTCAAAGGAATTCCCGTCCACATCTCGACTACTCTTGCGATGTCCTCAACCTGAATAGGATCAGGTGAGATATCACTCTCTAAAGCATCAAGTTCATTCTGGAGCTTATCGGCATTCGCCTTAAGCTCTGCAACCTTCTCATAATCAGCCTCACGCTCTTCAGGAGAAGAATTCTCCATGGCGTCTACCTGTTTCTGGTGCTCGAGCTTAGCCTTCTCAAGAGCCTTTCTTGTGTTGGCAAGCTTAACAAGCTTAACGTTCTTAAGATTTGCAGCAGAACCTGCCTCATCGATAAGGTCAATTGCCTTATCAGGAAGGTATCTGTCAGTGATATATCTCTTTGATGCCTTTACGGCAAACTCGATTACCTCGTCAGAATAGGTGACGTTATGATGCTTCTCATAGTAATCCTTGATGCCCTTTAATATCTCAATGGACATCTCGATGGAAGGCTCGTCGAGCATAACCTTCTGGAAACGTCTCTCAAGAGCAGAGTCCTTCTCGATCCTCTTGTATTCCGCAGTTGTTGTGGAACCCAAGATCCTGAGTTCGCCTCTTGCGAGTGCAGGCTTTAAGATATTAGCTGCGTTTGTGGAGCCTTCTGCATCACCTGCGCCTACGATCGTATGGAGCTCATCGATTACGAGAATGATATTCTCAGCCTTGATAGCTTCATTGATAACGCCCTTGATACGGCTCTCGAACTGTCCTCTGAACTGGGTGCCTGCGACCATAGCAGGAAGGTCAAGCTGCCATACCTGCATATTAAGAAGCTTCTCAGGAACTGAACCTTCTACGATCTTAACAGCAAGACCCTGTGCGATAGCTGTCTTACCTACACCTGGCGCACCGATCAGTACAGGGTTGTTCTTAGAACGCCTGTTAAGGATCTGAATGCAGCGCTCGATCTCCTTGTCACGGCCGATAATGCGGTCGATCTTGCCCTCAGCAGCACGCTCAGTAAGGTTAGTACCGAATTCATTAAGGTACTTAAGGCGTGTGCCTCTGGACTTCTTGGAGTCCTTGCTGGTCTTATCGGCGCTCTCTCCTGCCTGGCTTCCGGGTCTTCTTCCAAAGAGAGAATCGAAAATAGAAGGCTTCTTCTCTTCCTCTTCGTCAGGTGCTTTATCACCGGACTTCTCTTCAGGATCGGTAATACCTACAGGTGTGGAATCCTCATCGAATTCATAACCGTCCTCATCGTCTTCAAACGATTCGTTGAAGCCGTCGCCTGCTGCCAGAGACTTCAAAAACTCTGTCGGGTCAGCCGAAAAGCCGGAAGAACTTGCGAGTTCTTCCAGTCTGTCGCTCATCTCATCGATGTTGTCAGCGTTGATGCCTGTCGCCTTGAACATATCGGTAACACCCGATATGCCTGATTCATAGGCGCATTTCAAACAAAAGCCTTCGTCGATCCTCGCGCCGTTCTCATAGCGGCTGGTAAAGACGATAGCATGTCTCTTTTTACAAATACTACAAAGTGCCATTACTCTTCTCCGTTATCCTCTTCCCTTATCCTGCGTCTTACCTTGGGACCGGTAAGAATGTCGTATTGTTCTTCCTCGAGTCTTGCGGTATCGATAAAGGCAGAAATATCTCTATATTGATCGTTCTTCTTAGCTCTCTCGAGAAGAGGCTTTAAGAACTGTCCCGTGTAAGACTTTTTGCATTTTGCAATCTCTTCAGGCGTGCCCGTGACAACTACTTCGCCGCCTCCGTCACCGCTCTCGGGACCCAAGTCAATTATGTGATCTGCCGTCTTTATGACATCCAGATTGTGCTCGATTACGACCACAGTGTTCTTATTTTCTGTTAGGCGTTCTAAAATGTCAACCAATTTATGAACGTCTGCAACATGCAAACCCGTCGTGGGTTCATCTAATATATATATCGTTTTACCTGTCGATCTTCTCGACAATTCCGAGGCAAGTTTGATTCTTTGTGCCTCACCACCCGAGAGAGTCGTCGACGGCTGGCCGAGCTTGATGTAACCGAGGCCTACATCCTGCAGTGTCCTTACCTTCTTGTAGATCGCCGGATGGTTCTTGAAGAACTCACAGGCATCGTCAACGCTCATGTCGAGAACGTCAGAAATGTTCTTCCCGTTGTATCTGACTTCCAGAGTCTCCCTGTTATATCTCTTACCCTTACATACATCGCATGTAACGTAGATATCAGGAAGGAAATGCATCTCGATCTTGTTAACGCCGTCACCTGAGCACGCTTCGCAGCGTCCGCCCTTGGTGTTGAATGAGAATCTTCCTGCCTGGTAGCCTCTCTGCTTGGCATCAGGAGTCTCTGCATAGAGCTTGCGGATAAGGTCGAAAAGTCCGATATATGTTGCCGGATTACTTCTCGGAGTCCTTCCTATAGGGCTCTGGTCGATGCAGATGATCTTATCAAGGTTCGAATATCCGGTAATCCTCTCGCACTTTACCCTCTTCTTCCTCGATCCGTTAAGCTCGTGCTCGAGATACGGAACGAGCGTCGAATTGATAAGAGAGGACTTGCCTGAGCCAGATACGCCCGTTACGACCGTGAAAAGACCGATCGGAATATCAACATCGATATTCTTGAGGTTATTGACGCATGCGCCCTTGATCTTGAGGAGCTTCTTATCGTCGAATTTCCTTCTGTTCATGGGAACAGGAATGAACTTCTTGCCGGACAGGTACTGACCTGTAACTGACTCTTCAACCTTGATGATGTCGTCGATCGTGCCCTGCGCTACGATCTGGCCTCCGAATGAGCCTGCGCCGGGTCCGATATCAACGATATGGTCAGCAGCTCTCATAGTATCCTCATCGTGCTCTACAACAAGGATAGAGTTGCCTAAGTCTCTGAGCTTGAACAATGTCTTAATGAGCTTGTCGTTGTCTCTCTGGTGCAGACCTATGGAAGGCTCGTCAAGAACGTACAAGACGCCCTGCAGGCCCGCTCCTATCTGTGTGGCAAGCCTGATCCTCTGTGCCTCACCGCCTGAGAGTGTTGCAGAAGATCTGGACAGCGTCATATAGTCCAGACCGACATCGTTTAAGAACTCGAGTCTGGCCTTAACTTCTCTTAAGATCGGTGCGGCGATCTCCGCATTCTTGCCCTTCAATGTAAGGTCAGCGAAAAACTGGCGCATGTTCTTTACGGACATATCCGTAAGCTCAGAAATATTAAGACCGCCGAGCTTTACAGACAGGCTGTTCTTGTTAAGTCTTGCGCCGTTGCAGACAGGACATAAATCGATACTCATGTAACGCTCATATGAAGCCTTCATCTCTTCACTGCCGGACTCTCTCCAACGCCTCATAACGCTCGGCACAACGCCTTCCCAGTCAGAATAGTAATCTCCGCTTCTGGGATATATGGAGTTCCTTGTATCGACCTTGAGCATCTCACCGCCGTTGCCGTAGAGGATAATGTTCTTCACATTCTCGGGCAGCTTATAGTAAGGCGTGTCCAAAGAGAACTTATACTTCTTCGCGAGTGCTTCGATAAAACATCTTCCCCAGCTCTTGGGATCGTCAAAATTCCATCCTGCCGTCCTTACAGCGCCCTCATTGATAGAAAGCTTGGGATTGGTGATGCAGAGCTCGGGATCGACCGCTGTGAGCGTTCCGATACCGGAGCAGTTGGGACATGCGCCCTCAGGGCTGTTAAATGAGAAGCTTCTCGTATTGATCTCACCAAAGGATATTCCGCAGTCAGGACATGCCAGATGCTGCGAGAAGAATTCCTCGCTGGATTCATAGGTCTTCTCTCCATCCTTACCCTCTGTTGCCGTCTGGAGTTCTACCTGAAGAAGGCCGTCAGCGAGCTTTAATGCTGTCTCGCATGAATCGTAAAGTCTTGTGGTGTTTGCTTCCTTTATTACCAGTCTGTCGACTATTACTTCGATCGTGTGCTTGTTGTTCTTGTTAAGCTCGATATCCTCGTCCAGTTCATATGTAATGTTATCCACTCTCACACGAGCGTAACCGGACTTCCTGAAGCCGTCGAAAAGCTTGCTGAACTCACCCTTCTTATTCCTAACAACAGGTGCATATACGATAGCTCTTGTGCCTTCGGGATAGACCTTGAGCTTATCTATGATCTGGTCTATACCCATGGACTTTATCTTCTTGCCGCATTTGGGGCAGAAAGGCTGTCCTACTCTCGCATATAAAAGTCTGAAGTAATCGTAGATCTCCGTAACAGTACCTACAGTTGATCTCGGGTTGCTTACAGTGGACTTCTGGTCAATGGAGATCGCAGGAGACAATCCCTCTATGCTGTCCAGATCAGGCTTATCGAGCTGGCCTAAAAACATCCTCGCATAAGAAGACAATGACTCGACATATCTTCTCTGGCCTTCGGCATAGATCGTGTCGAATGCGAGCGAAGATTTGCCCGATCCTGAAAGGCCTGTCAAAACGACCATCTTCCTGCGCGGGATATCGACGTCGATATTCTTGAGGTTATGCTCTCTGGCGCCTCTGATCTTTATATATCTGTTCTCATCCATATTAAAATTCCCTATGTTAACAAAAAGACGGACATCAGATCAGATGTTCGTCCTTGATTTGCTATGTGGTGACCCCAAGCGGATTCGAACCGCTGATTGCGCCGTGAGAGGGCGCCGTCTTGACCACTTGACCATGGGGCCTTTTTGTTTGCCCGAGTATATTACCACAGGTTTATTTACTGCGCAAGTACACCGGGCAGGAATATCTGGCCTGATATGCGGCCAATATTCATTTATCAGATAATATCTGTCCTCTTATCTGAAGGAATATAAGGTCTGCGCTTGTTAACGCACTTGAATGCAGGCCTCATGATACGGCCTCCGGATACGAGCTCCTCGATCCTGTGAGCGCTCCATCCTGCGATTCTTCCGCAAGCGAACAAAGGCGTATAGAGCTCAGTCGGAATGCCGAGCATTGAATATACAAGTCCTGCGAAGAAATCGACATTTGCGCAAACGAGCTTATCAGACTTCTTTACCTCATGGAAAACTTCAGGAGCAAGCTTTTCGACAAGGATATAGAGATTATAAAGATCCATGTTGCCCTTCTCTTTTGCGAGGACTTCAGCATACTTCCTGATAACGACAGTTCTAGGGTCGGACAGTGTATAAACAGCGTGGCCGATACCATAGATAAGGCCTGAATGATCGAAAGCCTTCTTGTTGATGATATCTGCAAGATACTGCTTGATAGCCTTCTCGTCTGTCCAGTCGGATACGTGCTCTCTTAAGTCCTTCATCATGGCATA
>JAEFBC010000148.1 GCA_016292155.1 Saccharofermentans sp.
AATCAACCTCTCCGGCGCACTTGCAAATGTTGTTTTGAACCTCATCCTTATCCCCATCTGCGGCGTATATGGTGCGGCTATTGCATCCCTCGTTACACAGTTCGTCGCAAACATCGTTGTCTGCTTAATCTTAAAGCCTTATCGTCCGAGCATCCAGCTCATGGCAGAGGCCCTCAACCCGAAGTATTGTATCGATGCGGCTAAAAAGCTCCTTAAGCGGGAGAAGAAGACAGACGCCAAAGCCTGATCTTCAAGGATATATAGATGGACATGAATGTAATTTTCGAATCGGAGAATATTATCTATGTAAGGCCGTCATTCGACCTCGTGCCTCAATATCTTGAGATGGTCAACGACATGGAGAACGTTGCAAAGTTTATCGGCGAGAGGCGCACTCTGCTCACTGAGCAGGAGGAGATCGACTATATCAAGGATAAGATGGACAAGGATGCGACGATGTTCTCTATGCTCGAGAAGGGCACCCGTGAGTTCATCGGCAACATTGAATTCTTTAACCGCGTCGATGACGAAGCTGAATGGGGCGTCGTAATAACCTCGAAAATGCAGAACAAGGGCTACGGAAAAGAGTCCTTGATAAGATCCGTTGAGTATGGTTTTAACGAACTGAACCTTAGAAGGATCTATCTTGAAGTCTACGTAAATAATCCCAGGGCAATACATGTTTACGAGAAATGCGGTTTCAGGGAATACGACAGGACTGACGTTGACGTATTCATGGAGATCATAAAGAAATAGAACCTGATAAATATGTCCAATACAGTATCTGATGACAGTTTAAGTCTTGAAGAGCTCAAAAAGCATAAGGATATAGCTCTTATAAGTGATGATGTAAGTTCCCGTGAAGAACTTATAGAGTCGCTCATGAGCTATCTGAAGCTTAACAGGAAGCAGAGAAGGTATTCCGACTATTACTCTGTAAAGCTCTTTGGCTGCAATGTCTCAGACATGTTCATCTCCCTGAGCTACAGGTTCAAGTACGAGCCTCTGATCCCAATGAACGAGACATTCTTCATATCTGAGCCTGACCTCTACTACAACAAGAAAGCCTTCGACGAAGGCGATATCAATCTCTGTTTTGTCATCGGCTATTCAGGCTCCGGCAAGTCTGTCCTCACCCGTGAATACAATGGTGAAGATATAGAGAGGGTATCTCTTGATGACCTGGTCTGCGTTAAGGATCACTACACGATGGAAGACCTTAAGGTCATGAGCGGAATGCTCTATTCCTTCTTTGCAGGCCCGGGCGCGAAATACTATATCTCCATAAAAGAACGCGACCTCTTTGCTGACAGGAGCGAAGTCTTCGTTGAGTTCATAAAGTATGCCAGAAAGTATGCTTCTGCGCATAAAGAGACCAGATTTATCCTTGAAGGTATCTGGACATATCTTTTCTTCAGCGATCCTTCAAAATTCGATAAATATGCGGTCTACATGAAGGGCACGTCGCTTATCAAATCCAAGCTCAGAAGGATGAAGAGGGAATCTGCCAACACTCCAATGGAGTCATGGGACAGGCTGATGGAGTTCGGTATTTATGCCGGCGACACAACTTTCAAAGACAGCAATGTCGATAAGTGGAGACACCATTTCGAGAAGAAAAAAGAGACGGTAATCAAGCAGGAAGAAAATTACTTTACGCTGCTTAAGCAGAACATAATGGCTCAGATAAACAATATCAACGACTGCTTCGTCCATGGCGATGCGGAAGGGATCAAGTCTATCAGCAAGAAGGCTATGGCCGACTGCAAGATGGATATCACAGAGAAAACCATCGTTGTTGAAGAGTGCAGGAGAGCGCTTCTTGACCTTTCCGAATGAATAAGACGGCAGAAGAATCCGCCGTCTTATATCCCAAGAGTGTCTATGAATTTTGCTTTTGTTTAGGATGTTTGGACATTTACTACATAACGGTATGTTCCGTCCGGATACTCATAGACACTGTAGGTCCATTGCCAATAATCTTCCTGATTGTAAGTGCCGTCAGACTCATAGCCCGGCTCGCTCGCAGGGCAGTAGTAATCTATCTTATAGATCTTTGCCTTCTTTCCTTTAAGATCCGTGCCTGTTCTTGGTGTAGCTTGTGATACAGCATTCTCGATTCCGGTTACTGTGGCTGCAGACTGATTACTTACGGATGGTGTTAAACCGAGTTCTATAGCGAGTTCTTCACTTACGGGTTCCACAGGGCTAATTGAATTTGCTAATGCAGAAAGGTTCGGGAAAGTGCGTGTCTCGATCTGATAGTCGATATCCATCGGACCTCTGTCGCCATACCGCTCGATGTAGCTGGCTATGCCGGGACGTCTTGCCAGACTTGCCATTTTTGACTTGGTATCCGGTGACAGGTTAGTGTGCACGTGGAAAGACAGCATTGAATGGAGCCCGTATATGAATATGAACGCGACCATGAGCGCAAGGAGCACGACTACCAACGGTACCGGATTAAAAACTTTCTTCTCTTTTTCCATCTTAATTCCCTCCTTAAGACCTGTTCCTGTTGCCGTTATCTTACCGCGGCAAATATTGAAAGTCAATGACTATTTATCGAATATCAATATAAATTTTCCGAATAGCGCAAAAACCAGGGCGGCGTGGACAAGCCCTAAACCGCTAAAAATATTCAAATAATTAACAGTTAATTCATTCTAAACTGATAAAAGAAATCTATAGAGTGTTAAAATTCTTTTATGGAACAGATAAAGAACATATTGCCTAAAATCTCAAAGACCGTTATCACGGCGGTCATGGCTTTTATCGTTCTTTTTTCGCTTATTCCGGCACAGGTCAGCGCCGACAACCGCTTTGTTGTAGACCCTACGGGAAAGCATGAGGGCCTTGCGGCATTCCTTTACGACAACAAGACCGGCCTTCCGACCTCTGAGGCAAATGCCATTGCGACTACTTCAGACGGTTTTATCTGGATCGGAAGCTACGGCGGACTTATCAGATACGACGGTTCCACTTTCGAGAGATTCAGTTCCAAAACCGGAATCGCGAGCGTAGTAGGCCTTTTTGTCGACAGCAATAATAATCTCTGGATCGGTACAAACGACAATGGAGCTGCCGTTATCGACAGGTTCGGAAATATAAAGATGTACTCCAAGCGTGACGGTTTGCCTTCTGCTCTGGTAAAGACTTTTGCTGAAGATGAATCCGGAAATATCTATGCAGGCACTGCGCAGGGCGTGGTTGTCTTCGACAAGGACGGTAATCTTAGAGTCATTAACGATTCCAGGATCCTTGATACAAATATCAGATATCTTGAGACTGGTGTTGACGGGATCACATATGCGCTGACCGTAAAAGGTGATGTCTTTACTCTGAAGAACGGCCGGGTGCTTGAGTATTACAGGGGAGAGGAAGACCTCGGAGTTAAAAATGTCCATTCGCTTCTGACAGATCCTGATGAGCCCGGCAATATCATTCTGGGCGACACAGAATCACGCATATGGTACGGCAACTTAATCGATGGTTTCCCCAAAGACCAGAAACTGTCTGTTAAAGACCACGGCAGCATCAACAGCATGAAGATCATCGACGGGGACCTCTGGGTATGTGCAAATGAAGGCATCTTCGTATTCAAAAAAGACAGTACAGAACCCAAGGCTCTCGAGAATATCCCGATGAATTCCAACATCGAATATGTTACCACTGACTATCAGGGCAACCTCTGGTTCGCATCCTCCAAGCAGGGCGTCATGAAGCTTGTCCCGAACCGCTTCACTGATATTTTCGATCACTACGGACTTGGCGATGCAGTCGTCAATACGACCTGCTATTACGACGGTAAGCTCTTCATAGGCATGGACTCGGGCTTTACCGTAATCGATAAGAACGGACCTGTCGAAAGGGTCAGGATAACCGATGCGAAGACAGCGTCAGGAAAGCATCTGGGCGATCTGAATCTCGTATCGATGCTTAACGGAGTAAGAATAAGATCAATAACCAAAGACAGCAAAAACAGGATCTGGATCGCTACTTTCAACGATCTGGGACTTGTCAGATACGACGGTGAGAATGTGGTCACATTCGGTGAAGCGGAAGGCATGCCTTCGACAAGGATAAGAGCGGTAACAGAGTGCAGCGACGGCTCTTTCCTGGTCGCCTGTACAGGTGGTCTCGCAGTGATCAGGAATGACAAGGTCGAGATAGTATACGACGCGGATTCAGGAATAAAGAATACGGAGATCCTGACAGCGGCAGAAGGAAAGAACGGCGATAAGCTGGTAGGCACAGACGGCGACGGTATCTATGTCATAGGCAGGTCCGGATTAAAGCACATTACGACTGATGACGGCCTTATGTCTGATGTCGTAATGAGGATCAAGAAGGCAAGAGAACACGATGTTTACTGGATAGTAACCAGCAACTCGATCGCGTACATGACACAGGATTACAAAGTTCACACTATAGTGAATTTCCCGTTCTCAAACAACTTCGACATGTATGAGAATTCCCAGGGCGAAGTGTGGGTCTTGAGCAGCAACGGCATCTATGTCGTAAAGGCTGAAGACCTGATCAGGAACGAAGAGATCAATCCTGTTTTCTATGGCATCGACAACGGTATCCCCACGATCGCAAACTCCAATTCGTACAGCTGCGTAACAGATGACGGAGTCCTTTATATCGCAGGCACGACAGGTGTCACCAAAGTCAATATCGAGAAGACTTTCGATAAGGTGAACAACATCAAGATGAGCGTGCCTTATGTTGATGTTGATGGCGTAAAGATATATCCGGAAAACGGTGTTATCACGATCCCCCAGAGCGCGAAAAGAGTAACGGTCTACCCTTATATCTGCTCTTACACGCTCTCCAATCCGACAGTCACTTATTACCTCGTCGGCTTTGACTATGCGGTCAATACGACCAGGAAAAGCGACCTTAAGCCCATTGACTATACGAACCTTAAAGGCGGTTATTACACCTTCAAGATGACGATCTCGGATTCAATGGGCAAAGATACAAATGAATATAGGATCGAGATCGTAAAGGAAAGAGCCGTATACGAATATCTCTGGTTTGCGCTTGTAATTATCCTGGTCCTCTATTTCGGATTTGCAGCGCTCGTTTACGCTTATGTACAAAGAAAAACAAAGGTGCTTTTGCAGAAACAGGAAGAAGACAAGACGCTCGTCAGAGAGATCGTCGAAGCATTCGCAAAGATGATCGATATGAAGGACAAATATACGAACGGCCATTCGAAAAGAGTTGCCGAATTTACCGCAATGCTCACACGCGAACTCGGCTACAACGAAGATACCGTCGAGAAGTACTACAACATCGCACTTCTCCATGATATCGGCAAGATCGGCATTCCTTCGGAAGTGCTTAACAAACAGGGCAATCTTACCGACGAGGAATATCACACTATCCAGTCACACACGCTGCTCGGCTATAACGTGTTAAAGGACATCAGCATAATGCCTGAGCTTTGTGTCGGTGCTGAGTCACACCACGAGAGACCTGACGGAAAGGGATATCCGCAGGGCCTTAAGGGCGAGGAGATACCGAGAGTCGCGCAGATCATCGGTGTTGCCGATGCTTTCGACGCAATGTATTCAAGCCGTCCTTACAGGAACAGGATGAGCTTTGAGAAGGTTATATCGATAATCAGGAAAGCAAGCGGCACGCAGCTTACACAAGACGTCGTTGAGGCATTCTTAAGGATCGTCGACCGCGGCGGATTCAGGGCGCCTGACGACGATGGAGGCGGCTCGACAGAAGACATCGACAACATCCATAAGAGACTCAACAGGGAAGAGAAAGAAAAAGCCGAACATGCCGCTGACAACGATCAGGAACAGTCTTAAGTCCTGACATTCTTCTAATATGCTAAAATATTGAGGAACAGCGTATCGGAAGGGGGAAAAGCGGCCATGAAGAAATGGATCTACTTTGTTATCCAGTTTGTCTTATCTGTGGTTATCACGTCGATCGCCTGGTATCTTTTCTCGGTAATCAAAGCTACTACCGCAACAGGTGATGTCAGCTTCACACCGGTCTTCCTCTTTTTGGGCGGAATGGCAGTCCACCTTATCCTTACAGTCGTTTATATCCTTTTCGGATGGAAAACAGTTGACGAGTGGAGATGGTGGTGCATCCTGATCTCTGCCGCGATAAACATAATCACAGTCTTTATCGGATTGTTTGGCTCAGTTGCGATTCAATATCTGATTTTTTATTACTGACGGGGAGGAAAAACTATGGAACAGACCAGAAAGTGTCCTTCATGCGGCGGAACCATGATCTTCCAGCCTGGCTTTAACAGCCTTCGCTGCCAGTCCTGCGGACATAAGGAAGTCATTCCCGAACTCGTCTCCAAGATCCCTGTTAACGAGATGGATTTTCTTACTGCGCAGAATACAGCCAGCCACGACTGGGGCATGGAAACGAAGGTCGTCACCTGCAAGAACTGCGGCGCTGAGACGATCCAGAATAAGCTCCAGCTCTCGGGAATGTGCCCGTTCTGCGGTTCCACGACCGTAGAGGCCGCTGACCCCGCACAGGACATGATGGCGCCCAACGGTATCATTCCTTTTAAGATCACGGAGAACCGCGCGCTCTATATTTTCAAGGACTGGATCAAGGACAGATTCCTAGCTCCCGAGCTCCTCGCACAGGACGCCAAGCTCAATAAGTTCTACGGCATTTACGTTCCGCTCTTTACCTTTGACGTTCTTACTGAGAACCGCTTTACAGGACGTTATTCCGAGGACGGAAGAACGCTCCTCAGGTGCGGCAAATTCCGCCATCAGGTTGACGATTTCCCTGTCGTCGCAAGTAAGCAGCTTGCGTCTGATAAGCTCCTTTTAAACGTCATGAAGGATTACTGGACAAAAGAGGCAAAGCCTTATACGCCGGACGCCCTCGCAGGATTTCCCTGCGAGCATTATTCCATCGGATTAAATGAAGCCTGGAACAGTGTCGGTCCTGATATGGATTTCTATCTTAAGAACGAGGCAGGCAAGCAGGGTCTTACAAGGTATCTCAAGGAACTCGATATGACGACTGAGTATTTTGATCTCAAGTACAAGTATCTTATCGTTCCTGTCTGGATCAATTCGTTCTATTACGACAACAAACTCTACACGATCGTAATCAACGGTCAGACAGGCAAGATAGACGGCCAGTGGCCGAAGTCTTTCGGCACGTTCGCAAAGAAGGCAGCGCTGTTCTTCTTAGGCTCGTTCGGACTGGATTAATATGGATATTAATTTGGTTTCTTACGATGCTTCATATAAGCAGCGGGTATTTGATTTTACTGACAGGTGCTTTGCAGAACTCGGCAAAAAGTTCGAACCTTCTGGCCGTCACTATTTCTATGAAGACATCGAAAATTCCTTCGAAGCATTCTATTGTTTGATCGACGGCGAGAAAGTCATCGGAACTGTTGCATTAAAAAAGATCGACGCGTATACTGTTGAGCTCAAAGCCTTATATCTTGATAAGGCATACAGGGGACAACATCTGGGAAGCCGCCTTATCAGGGCAGCAATCGACGAAGCTAAAGCACGCGGATTTAAGAGCATGGTTCTTGACTCAATGTCTCAGTACAAAGAAGCGTTAAGACTCTATGAGAAGTGCGGATTCAAGAACACGGAACGGTTCAACGACAACGCTTATGCTGATGTGTTTATGAGATTAGAGCTTTAAAAGTTAATAAAAATCTGAAGGCCAAAGGGGGATAATATGGCACAACAGAACATCTACGACAACGAAGCATTTTTCGACAACTTCAGAGACTCAAGAAGCGATGAGATCAATTTTAATGAGGTGATCGAATCGCCGATCATCACTGCGATGCTTCCTGATATGAAGGGTAAGAAAGTCCTTGATATCGGTTGCGGCATGGGCCAGCACGCGCTCCAGTATTCCAAAGCAGGCGCGGCATCTGTTCTCGGCACGGACATCTCTGAGAAGATGCTCGGATTTGCAAAGGAAAACAATTCTGCAGACAACATCACTTATAAGCGCATGGCCTTTGAAGACATCGCGCAGTTAGATGAGAAGTTCGACATCATCACGAGCTCTCTTGCATTTGATTATTCGGAGGACTTCGGCATGCTCATGAAGGATTTCTATGCGCTCATCAACGAAGGCGGATATCTTGTTTTCTCAATGTCTCATCCTATCGCGACCGCCTACGACGGCGTATACGACAGATATACAAGGACCGAAGACAAGGTAAGGCTTTACGCAAACCTCCATAACTACGGCATCGAAGGCATCCGCCACTTTAAGTGGGTTGTGGAAGATTACGAGGTCTATCACAGAAAGTTCTCCACGCTGATCAACTGCATCGCAGGTGCAGGATTCATAATTGAAGAGTGTCAGGAATCCACGGTGCCTGATGAGATGGTTAAAGAACACCCTGACAAATTCGGCGGCGTCATCCATCAGCCCGACTTCATCTTCTTCAGGTGCAGGAAGTAAACAATCTTTTCAATACTTGGTATAATAACTTCGTGGATAATTGGTTTTACTTTGAGCCTGATCCTTGTGATGGTTCAAAGATGGTTGGGAAGAATGTTTTATGGATAATAACGAAAAGAACTTCATCCGCTCTTGTTATTTAGGATTGGAAGCTTCGATCCTTGCGCTGATATTCATTTTCCTTTGTTTTAGTCTGATAGATTATCACTTGAATCCTGTCTATAACCTGTTAGTTCTTCTATCGCTGGCTTCTCCAATCGTAGGACTTGTTTTTTCGCTTGTTGGAATTATTAAAACGACGCAGGCAGAGAAGAAAGACATAGTTGCAGGTTCTGCCGGTATGACAATTTCCATCCTGGAATTATTGTTCATTATCATTGTGTTTTTCCCTTGGCTTGGTACCATGACTTATTTGGCACGAATCCCCCCGGTTATACAGTCGCATTCTCATAATGTTGAAATTAATAATGAGGAGGCTTGGGAGCAGCTGGAACTCCGGAGTAAAGGCTACCCCACAAATTATCCTGAAGTGCCTCTTGAAGAGAACTTTCACCTGACATTGGAAGATGATTATACAATCACGCGTGATGATCATGGCGGCTTTAAAAATCTCGGATGGGTAATTAAGCGCAATGGAAAAACCGTGCTTGACCGCAATGCGAACGGAGAATTAACGCTTGAACCGCGTTTACAGTGGATACAGGGTGAAGACGGAAAGTTTACCATATATCTTACTGCTGCGATTGATGGAAAATACCAAAGAGTAAGCAATATTATTGAATATACTCACGATCCGGATGAGTGCTGAATCGCGGTTTTGAAAAATGGAAATTCATATATTTTTGAAGGGCGATAGGAAGATATAATGCAGAACACAAAGATAATTTTCGTGCGACATGCTCAAGCAAAATACGGCGAAGACGACAGGACAAGACCTCTTACTGAAGCGGGTCTTAAGAGCAGGGAAGTCGTTGTGGAGGTGCTGAAAGACATCCACATCGACCATTTTTTAAGCAGTCCCTATAGGCGCAGCATTGAAACTATTCAGACCGCGGCAGAAAACTTCGGAATGAAGATAGAAACGGATGAACGTTTTCGAGAGAGAAAAGCCGGCACTTGGGATGATGACTGGCTTGAGAGAAGGTGGGCTGATTTCTCGTGCGCTGAGGAAGGCGGTGAATGCCTTGCATCTGTACAGGCAAGAAACATAGAAGCGCTTAAGGAAGTGCTCGCGAAATACGCCGGAGAGACAGTGGTCATAGGCACTCACGGGACAGCACTTTCAACGATACTAAATTACTTCGACAAGTCATTCGGACTTACTGATTTCTTAAGGATCGTCGGATGGATGCCGTATGTTGTCGAGCTGACTTTTGATGGTGACAAACTCATCGGCCAAAGAGAATTGGGACACGTTGCGGTCAAGATAGAATGAATGAATTCCGCGCCTGCGGGCCTGCTCATCATTGTTGAAAATCAAATGATCTTGTGATAATTTCTGTTCTGGAATATGCGGTAATTACCGCGCGGAAGGGACAGAATAAATATGAGATTTGAAGACGGCAGGATCGACCAGTTCGTAAGCACGGACAGGTCTATTCCCGAGAGCGAGAGGCAGAACCTTATCTGGGAATACACCAACAGATGCCGCGGTATGGCAACTGTTGCTTACAAGTATTTCAAGAATGAACTTAAAGGCGACGACAGTGAAGAGATCTTTACTGAAGATGAGCAGCGTGCTTTCATGGAACGCGCACAGGATATCGCTCAGAACGGTTACCAGGATGCTCCCGGCAGCGAGGGCGGGAAGAAGCCGTCCTTTGTTCCTTTAATAATCGTGATCCTGGCTTTTGCCGTTATAATCGGAGCCGCGATATCAGGCAATATGTTAGCAGCTTTCGGTGCTTTCTTTCTGGTATTTTCCGCGCTGGGTTTTTATTCGGCGTTTACCAAGAACAGCAGAGGCAAGACGTTTTATGGCGGCACCAATTCCGGTTCTTCAAAGAGCGCCGGATTATCACTTGGAATAATTGGTCTAGCAGGAGCTGTTCCGCTCTTTTTTGAAAAGATCCTTGGCGTCTCCGGTGCTTTCTTCCTTATGGTTATATGTGTTTTCGCTGCAGTCGGAATTATGATGCTCGTCGGCTTTATCGCAAGCCTGGATCTTAAAGGCAGAAAATATAAGGATGAGATAAGAGCGGAGTGTGTCGGCTATACAAGGATCATCAGTGAAGCGTCGGGCAAAGGAGCACACCGCCACGGAAGAGGATTCTCTTTCCAGACGTCTCCGGTATTTGAGTACACATATCAGGGCAAAGCTTACAGAGGCATCTATGACCGCATGATCGACGGCCTGGACGCCGATCTTAATATGGGTCCTGTCGCGATAAGGATCGATCCTGATCATCCGGAGGATATTTACCACAGCTCAAAACCTGTTATGGCAAAGGGTCTTATTGTTGGACTTATCTGCATTGCGCTGGCAGGCGCTTTGTCGTTTGTCTTTGTTATACAGCAGCGTAATGCGCCCAAGGCGCCCAGTGTCAATATGGGTCCCAAGACCATATTCACTATGCTTTTCGGTTCCGAGAGCCAACAGCAGAACTTAATGGAATCTCTGGGTGAAGGCCTTAAGAAACCGGCTGGAAAAAATTCTGAAATTACAGACGAGCTTGTTGAGCATATGGCTGAACAGTACGGCGAAAGCGGTGAGTGGTATTACGAGTTTGCCACGGTCGAGAGATATGATGAAGTAGATGAAAAGAACTTCAATATCGTTTTCGAAGATCACGCATTCCCGCAAGTAGGCAAAAAAGGGAAACCCGATGGCCTGGGTGATAAATGGATCGTCTTCTATACTCTCTACGAGTATGAATCTAATGGCGAGAAAAAGACTGGCAAAGCAATCTTCTTCGACGCCAACCCAAAAGAATTTACTTATACCGGAACACATAAAGCCTACGAGGGTTGAATTACATAACGCAAAAGCCTCCTCAATATCTGAGGAGGCCTTTTCTTTCTATCCCTTAATATCCCTTACTTTTTGTATTCCAAAATGTCACCCGGCTGGCAGTCCAATGCATCGCATATTGCTTCTAATGTTGAGAAACGGATCGCCGAGATCTTGCCGTTCTTCATTTTCGAGAGATTGACATTCGACACGCCGACCTTCTCTGATAATTCGTTAAGCGAGATCTTACGGTCTGCCATAACTCTGTCTAATCTAAGTATTATCTGTCCCATAGTATTCCTCCTTACAAAGTCTCGTCAGCCTGAACCTGTAAGGTCATACCGTAATTAAGGATAGCGTTGACGACCCAAGTAACCACAAGGCAGATCGCGCCGTAAGCTGTGCCTGATGTTAAGAAAAGTATAACTGATGTGATGATCAGAGAAGTGGTAACTCTTTTCTTAACCTTTGCCGTAAAGGGAGTTGCTTCTTTCGCGATAGTCGAAAAAACTGAACCCAGCAAAAGGAAAATCACAGCTCCTATTGCTGTAAACAGGCTTGAGGATAAGATCCAAGTGCTCCATACAACGGCGATGGGATGATCGTCAATTGCGGCCTGAACAGCCGGGATATCTGAGTGCATGTTGACAGGTACAGAACCCATATTAATCGAAACTGCACCGGCGGTTCCGAACTCATCACTAGAGGAGACAACACCTGAGAGTGTTGCACTGTTGATCATATCGTCAAATTCTTTTCCCATGTTCCATATCTTGATGCCTCCTGCCAGACACACAACAGCCAGGACTGCGAAAACTGCAAAAAGCACGATGGATACGATCTTGCCAACGCGGCAGCTCTTCTTGATCTTTGCGATCTTTACATTTTCTTCATTCATAATCCTATTCTCCTTGAATTGTTGATCTATCACCTTCGAAGATGGCTTTACTATACTCTGCACATTAATCTTTGTCAACAACTTTTTAACGATAATCGTTAAAAATTATTCGGAAAGCGTTGTGTTTATAATGCGCGCAGATGCATCTTATTAAAGCCTTTATATCTGTTAAAATATATCCATGAATACCAGATCGACAGCCGGCACCACGTCCCGCGTTCATTACATAGATAACCTTCGATGGATCACGATCTCTCTTCTGGTCCTCTATCACGCCTGCATGGCCTACAACACCTGGGGCGAGAAGAACTATATCTTCTTTAAAGACTTAAAACC
>JAEFBC010000025.1 GCA_016292155.1 Saccharofermentans sp.
TCATCCCATGTCTTGAAGTCGTCTTTTACAAGGCCGCCGGTATCGCCGGAATTGGCATTGAAGCACCAGAAAGTATGGTGGAGATGGCGCTCAGCAATAAGCTGTCTGAAGTATTCCATCCACTTCAGATTATCGCCTTCCATGAAGCCGCCCCACTCACCTACGAAGATGGGCGCTATGTCTTCTTCTGCGATGTAGAGCCAGTAGTCGTGCCATGCATCCTTATAGAGCGATTCGTATGTGAAACCGCCCTTGAACCACGGCTGTTCGTAGACTCTCGGACCGTAATCGTGAGGTGAATAAACGATCTGTTTATTGCGTTCGGGACTGCCGAAATCTATCGGATAATCCTTTACTCCCATGAGGTTTGCGCCCCACCAGGTGTTGTAATAATCTTTATCGTCGTCTTTGGAGACGAAGTTATTTGCCTTGATGTTTTTCGGATAGATCTGGATGCCTTCTATTATGATAAGAGCATTTGGATTCTTGTCCAGAACGGCATTGCCGGCAATCTGTGCGACCCACTTCCAGTTGTCCATATCGTCAGAATTGTTCCAAATGGCATGCGGTGTCTCCGAAGCTTTTCCGTGAGGCTCATTCTTTAAGTCGTAACCGATAATGGTGTCGTTATTCTTATATCTGTCAGCGATCCATGAGAGTGAATCGACAAAGTGAACGACGGTCATGTCTTCCCTGTACCAGACGGGGTGGTTATGGCCTGACGCATCGGTCTTTACAGTGTGGATATCGATTATAACCTTCATGCCGTTCTTCTCGCAGAGTGAGAGAACGCAATCGAAGATCTCAAGGGAATTCATCGAATTCAGTTCTTCGTTATAAGCGTTGTTGTAATTGGCTCTGGGGTATTCACCCTTCTTCCATTGGAGCAGGAGTTCGGCGCTCATGGGAACTCTTAAGACGTTAAATCCCCTGTCTGCGATCGCCTTGATCGTGTCCTTGAGATTGCAGTTCCAGACGCCGTCGAACAGATTGGTTCCGGTGTTGTAACCGAACCAGTTGCAGCCTGTAAGCCAGACTTCCTTTCCGTCCTTGTCAACTATGTGTGAGCCTTCCGTGGTAAGCCAGTCGTCACCTTCAACACCCTTTGTATTGCGTGCGGGATCGGGATTATTCGCAGGCTCTGTAGCAGCAGTTGTGCCCGATGTCTGGGACGCTGTTGTGGCCTGTGTCTCATTAACGCTGCCGGACTCGCCGTCGCCTGAGACGGAGACCAGTTTAGCTGAATTTACGTCACTTCCAGTGACCTGGATTCCTACTTTGTTATCGAATCCCCAGCTGTTGGAACCGGTCGAAGAACATGTTGCAGTAACCTGGTTTCCCTTAATGACATATGAGTCGAATCCCCAGCCTGTAGCTGATTCTATCTTGCCCGAAAATTCTGCTACGACAGTGATGCTCTTATAGCCTGAACAGCCTGACAGCTGGATCTCGAGCTGGCCGCCACTGCCCCAGCAATTAGACGTTCCCGTGCCCTTTGGGGCTGCCAGAGAGACAGTTGGGAAAATGGTAAAAACAAATACAAATGAAAGAAACAGCAGAAGGATCTTCTGCCCTGTTTTGCGTTTCATATCAAGACTCCATCAGAGATCGATCTCAGCTTTTCTGCCGGAAGGCTCGTATTTCTCGTATACGACACCTGCCGCATCGAGCATTTTACGTGCTGCCTTTGAAGCATCAGTATCGTGATACTTGTCGTCGAAATAAACCACTTTCGCAACGCGCTTCTGGATCAGGGCCTTTGTGCATTCGTTGCAGGGGAAAAGCGTAACATAGACAGTGGAACCTGCGAGGTTGCCTTCCTTGGAATTGAGGATCGCATTAAGTTCGGCATGAGCAACAAACGCATACTTGGTGTCGAGCATTCCGCCTGATCTTGCCCAGGGGAAGTCCTCGTCGTCACAGCCAATGGGGAATCCGTTATAACCGACGGATAAGATGTAGTTATCCTTGTCGACGATGCAGGCACCTACCTGAGTGGAAGGGTCCTTGCTTCTCATGGAAGCAAGCTTTGCAACGCCCATAAAGTACTCGTCCCAGCTGATGTAATCAGTTCTCTTGTCGCTCATAAGAGGCCTCCGGTTTATTAAATAAGCACCCTTAATTCTATCTGAACTAAGGGCGCGTATCAACAAAACAGTCAAAAAACGGGAGAAGTATCAGTCCCTGCTGCCGTTCGTGACGAGGCTTTCTACCAGATCTTCGTATGAGATGCCGTCTGCCTTTGCAGCTTCAGGAAGAAGTGATGTGTTTGTCATTCCCGGAAGGTTGTTTGCTTCGATGAACCAGAACTCGTGATTAACATCGTCGTACATCATGTCGACTCTGCCGTACTGTGTCATTCTAAGGAGCTTGAAGATCTTCAAGGCGATCTTCTGTCCCTTCTTGTAATCTTCCTCATCGATCTCGGCGGGACATACATGTGTTGTAAGTCCGTCCTGATACTTGTTCTTATAGTCGTAGAATCCCTCGTGGGGAATGATCTCCGTGATGGGAAGTGCCTTGTCATTAACGATGGAGATCGTGATCTCGCGCGCCTTTATAAACTTCTCGATAAGGATCTTCTGGTGGTATGAAGCCGCATAATTAATAGCTGCCTCGTATTCATCCTGTGACTTAACGATGGATACGCCGCAGGAAGATCCGTTGCCGATAGGCTTAACTACGCAAGGAAGTCCGATCTCACTGTTTACTCTCTCGAAAGTAAGCTTTTCGGGTTCATCGACGATCCAGTCAGCAGTAAGATAGCCTGCCGCTCTTGCAAGTGCCTTTGAGAGGTCCTTATCCATGGCGATAGCGCAGCCTAAATAATCACAGCCTGTGTATTCGATATCGAAAGCATCGAGGAGTGCCTGTACCTGGCCATTCTCGCCGTGGCTGCCGTGAAGGCCCAAGAAGACCTTGTCGGCATATTTGCACATCTCGATTACTCTGGGGCCTACCCAGCTCTTTCTTCCACCATGCTGTCTGATGATCTCGTCAAGATCAGGCTCTGTCTCAGGAATAGTGTACGAAAACGGATTTACCGTACCGCGTCTGAAATAATACTCGCAAGGATAGTTGGTCTCGATTCCGTCATAGAGGTCGACCAGCGCGACTTCGTGTCCCTTGGAGAGCAAAGCATTGGCAATAAGACTTGCCGACTTGAGTGATACATCTCTTTCCGGCGACAGACCGCCGCCAAGAACAGTAATTTTCATACAAATTCCCCTTTTATCGCAAAAGATAGACAGATTATACTCTTTTTCGAGCGGCGTCTTCATTTATACTCAAAAATTGCCACATGTTTGTAAAAAGCTAAGTTGTGATAATATTAGAAGGATATTTAAAATAAGGGGATTTCTATGCTCGCTATTTTATATTTAGTATTAAGTGCTGCATTCGGTATTTGCTTTGTAGGCCTTTGTGTGCCGGATGTCAGAAGGCTTTATGTCGCTTGCAGTCCTTCAGCGAAGGCTATTACCCATATTCCGAATACGTTATTTACGGTTCCTGCAGGAATCGTTACGGGTCTCATGTGCGTCCCGTTCTTTAATTATTTCGTAATCCTCGGACTCTCATACATAATGAACAGCGGCGACCTTTGCATGAAGCTCGGCATTCTCATTACATTTGCGTTCTTCATCTGGATGATCCTCACATGCCTCATCCTCATCAACCGCAGAAGGATCAAGCGTGATGAGCTCAAGGCTGCCGGTGCCACCATGATCGAAGAGTATCAGCACAATGCTGTTGATTCCGTTTTCTATGGCGTTGTTATCCTGATCGTCACCATCATGGCAACATTCCTTATGTTCTACACATACAGGATCAACGGCACATCGCTCCTCAACGGCGCTTCCACATTCTCAGACCTCTCGCCTCATACGGCTATGGTCTCTTCTTTCGGCAAGGGTTTTAACTTCCCTACCCAGTACATGCATTTCTCCGGAGACGGAATCAAGTATCACTTCTTCTTCTATTTCCTCTGCGGCATGCTCGAATATCTGGGTCTCCCGATCGATTATGCGCTTAACTTCCCTTCAATAATCACAATGGTATGTGCGCTCATTCTCTTAGGACTTCTCGCAGTACTCTTAAGCTCCAGAAGAGCAGCTTTTGCAGTTGCACCTGTTCTGGTCTTCTTCAGAAGCTCACTTAATGTTTTCTTCCACTTAAATGAATATATGCGCCAGGGCTATACCCTCGCAAAGGCCGTAGGTGAAGTTCTCAACTTCGGCATGTGGTATAAGGTAACCGATTACGACGACTGGGGTATCTGGGCGATCAACGTATATCCCAACCAGCGTCACCTGATGCTCGGCATTGCCGTCATCATTATTATGGTCATCCTTTTCCTGCCTTTCTTAAGAAGGCTCGGCATCTCAGTTTCACGTGCTGAAGACTTCGGTGAAGGCGTTAAGAATTTTGCATTCTCAAGAACAGCATGGCTTACAAGATCTGAGGACCCTCTCTATCCTCTGTCACTCACATTCCTTGCATGCGTTCTCGTTATCGTAATGCCTTATTTCCACGGTTCCTGCCTCATCGCGCTCCTCCTTGTCCTCTTTGGAATGGCGCTCGTATCCGAGAGCAGACTCCTTTATCTGGCAGTAGCTGTCTGCGCCGTTGTCTCTTCATTTATCCAGACACTGGTCTTCTCCGGCGGATATAAGAACGTCGTATCGTTCGTATTCACGCCCGGCTTCATTCTCGGCAAAGACGTAACACTCTACAATCTCGCGCGTTACCTGTTTATCGTTACGGGATTAACGCTTATCCTTGCAACAGTTTTCGCGGTCGTAACACTTGTAAGCGACCTGGTACACAAGAAGCCCGTTCACCGCTTCCTGCTGTTCCTCTGCGCTCTTAACCCGATGATCTTTGCATTCCTCTTCCAGGTCACACTGGAGATGCTCGCAAACCACAAGTTCATCCAGATAACACTTATCCTTGTTGATGCTTTTGTTGCGGCATTTATCGCAAATCTCCTCTACATTCCGCTTAAGAAGAGAAAGACAGAAGATGAAGAGCCTACATATTCTGTTGAAGCTGACGACATCATCGACGGCAACTTAATGGACGGCGATCTCGCAGTTGTAGCTGCTGATTCAAATGTTGGCGTCAGAACACCCATCCTCCCTTCCACAAGTGCTTTCGGTGAGCCTGTCGAAGAGAAGGAAGAAGATGCTCTTGATATCGAAGCCATGGAAGCCCACACAGGCGTTGATGCTGACGTATCAGGCTTAGGCGGCGATTCAGATGATTCATCTTCCAAGAAGGAAGAAGAGATCAAAGAAGAGGCGGTTCCTGAAGAGCTCCTTTTCGGCGACAGCAAGAAAGAATCTGAAGACGAGGAAGAACCTGAAGAAGAATCAGAAGAAAAGACTGAGGAAGGATCAGAAGACAAGGCTGAAGAAGCTGAAGAAAAGGCTGAATCAGAAGAGTCAGAAGAGAAGCCTTCAGAAGAAGAAAAAGAATCCTCCGAAGCTGATACAGAAGAAGCAAAGGAAGATTCCGGTGAAGAAGGCGAAAAGGAAGACGACAGCGAAGCCAAGGCCGGTGTTGCTGCTCTTGCTGCCCTCTTCGGCGAAGATATAAAGGAAAAGGAAGAATCAGAGTCTGAAGAAAAGTCTGAGGATGAGGAATCTGAAGAAGATGAGACCTCTGACGAGGACGATTCCGATGAAGCTTTGAAGGAATCCACACCTGAGCCTGCTCACGTTGCAATGCGCCCGGGCACGATCGCCCTTAACTCCATCAAGTTCGGCGAAGATGAGCCTGAGGACGATGACAACGTCACTATCGCTTCTGCTGATGCAGTTATCGACGGTTCAACACCCGAACCTGAAGAGGCAGAGGAGGAATTAGAGCCTGAGACATTGAAGCATGAGCCTGTTAAGACCAAGAAGGAAAAGGGACTCCCCTATACCGCTTGGTTCGTATTAGAGCTCGCAGGCGTTATCCTTGCAGTAGCTCTCATGGTACCTCTCACGGCTACAGGCGTCAGCGAATGGGCAACATACGTAAATATCAACAGGACCCCTCTGGTTACTGACATAAATTCACCTGTCACCAGATGGATCGCTGAGAATACAGCTCCTTCCGACGTATTCCTTACGCCCTACACATGGTCTATGAACCGCTTCATCCTTGCAGGACGTCCCATGTACTACGGCTGGCCTTACTACGCATGGTCAGCAGGACATGACACATACACGAGAGATACCATCTATCAGTGGCTTATCTCAGGATGTGGCAACGATGTAAATGAGTTCACCAGATACTGCAGAGAGAGAAATATCAAGTACCTCATTATCGATCAGGATTTCTATGATATGGATCTCGACTCAGGCGTAGAGCTCAACAAAGAATTTGTCGAAAGAAACCTCAAGCAGGTCGCTTACTTCGCAGAGGAGAATACAACGATCTATAAGATCTTTTAATTAAGTCCGGGATGAGCCTTGTGATACTCGTTCTTGATCTCGTACATCATTACGTCAGCTTCTTCGACATAGTCGTTGACTGACTTTGATGATGCGGGGTCTGTAAGGACATAGCCCACGCTTATGGAGAACTTGAAGGGATTGATGCCCAGGTTGTTCTCCCTGTCGATAAAGGCTATCATGTCACGCTCGAACTTCTCGGCATATTCCTTAGTCGCATTGGCAGCAATGATCAGGAATTCGTCACCGCCGTAACGGATTCCTATCGCGTTGTCATCACCGATACACTTCTTGATCGCGTCAGCCACAATGTTGATCGCCCTGTCTCCGAAAACATGTCCGTAGCGGTCATTGATCTTCTTCATGTGGTTGATATCAGCGAACATGATCATGGCTGTATTGCCGTGCTCTTTACTCTCTTCAACAATCGGAACGGCATGGCTTACGAAGCAGAATCTGTTGTAAAGACCTGTCATGGGATCCTTGTCGTACAGGAAACGGAGCTCTTTGTTGACCATCTCCAAACGCATGTTGATCCTAAGCTCCATGAAGGAATGCTCGAGCTTTTCGAGATATTCGTAAATACGGAACGCCTCGTCGATGATGTAGGTGCCGTCTCTGAATACGACATAGCCGTAGTTATACTGCTCGTTATGCAGCGGATAGAAGAAGTAGATGTGCTGCTCGCCCTCATGCTTGATAAAACCTGGGATCTTAAGATTCCTGTCTATTCCCTCTTCAGAGATCTTTCCGCCTGAGAGCGCAACGGCAATATCAAAATCCGTGTCATAGCAGTCCTTAAGGACTTCCTCATCAGGCGACGTGAGATCATCGTAGTAATCCTTGTTGAGCATGATGTAATAGTCTTCACCGATATATTCGTGATTATCGGTATAAAAGGCCCTTAAGCTCTGCTTCATGTCATCGTAGTCCTTGGACTCAAGGATCGTCGTACGCTCGGTACGCATGAAGCGGTTAAAGAAGTCAGCCTGCTTGCTCTTCGCATGGATATTCCTGCAGTAATTCCTTCTGCCTATATCATAAGGGCTGTTGGCTTCACAGTTGCAGCCGCAGCTCTCGCCCACCACGAGCTTAGAAGCAACGGACGTGGTTATCTCATTATCCACGCCTTCTATCTCATCGTAGAGGATCTTGCAGGCGTTATAACCTACCGTCACATAATCCTGGTCAACTGTAGTCATTGCAGGATAGGATACTCTTCCCTCACCGATGTTATCAAAACCTGTAACAATAACATCCTCAGGAAGCTCGTAGCCTAAGTCACGGAGTTCGCAGCTGACTGCCAGGGCCATGATGTCATTGGCGCATATGATCGCGTCAGGAAGGCCCTCAGGAGCCTTTGCGAGCTTTCTCGAGATGTCTATCGCAGTCTCGTTTACCCAGTTGCCGTAATAAACGTCCTTGTCATCGAGCGCAAGGCCGTGCTTCCGCATTACTTCGCAGACGACATTATATCTTTCGATGGTATCGACGTGATCTTTTGTACCGCCGATATAAACGACTCGCTTAACGTCATGGACGGTGATAAGGTGCTCGACGAGATCTCTCATGCCGTCTTCGTTGTTGATATCGACATTGGGAATGCCCTCGAAAGGCATACCGATACTTACGACAGGAAGACCCTTTTCCCTGGCTGCCCTGCAGCAGTGTCCGGCAAGTTCCGGATTATTCAGAATTCCTGAAAAGACGATTAGGCCGTCGTATTCTTCAAGCTTTGCGAGCTGGTAGATGTTGAACTGGCCGACATTAAATGTCGGCTTCTCGTTGCTTGCGGCAAAGCCTATATAGAAATGCGTATCGAAGTCCTTAATGGCAGCGTAGCGCTTGATACCCTCAATAGCCTTGAGAGTAATACTGCCGTTATAACCGTTCGAAAAAATGGCTATCCTGTGCTTCATTCCGCTTTTGCTCTCCCGCGATTCCACCCTTATACCTGGTATTATATACTGATTTGGTATGTAAGATATCTTCAAAATATCAAGTAATGTAAACAATTAGAGAATAAAGTATTTTGGCTCTTTAACAATTGTAAATGCCTGGATTTTAAGCATTTCACGGAAAACAAAAGAGGCTGCCCGCATTAGGCAGCCTCGTTAATTGCTTTAATTTCAGTCTATATTACTTTACTTCATTGAAGCCTTCTCTTGCAGCATATGTTGTGTGCAGGAGCTCGTGAGCCTTGTGTGAGTTAGGCTCGCCGAGATACTTCTCGTAGAGTTCAACGATCTGAGGATTCTTGTGAGACTGACGGAGTGTCTGACGCTCATCCTCGGAATAGAGTGCCTGAGCTCTCTTTTCCTTGTATGTGTCGAGGATATCGTCTGCCTCATTAGGCATGAAGCAAGGACGTACGTAAGGCTGACCACCACCGTTGATACAACCACCGGGGCATCCCATGATCTCGATGAACTGATACTTAGACTTGCCTTCGCGGATCTCGTCGAGAAGAACCTTAGCGCTCTTCATGCCGGAAGCGATAGCAACGTTAACTGTTGTGCCGTTGATGTCGAGAGAAGCCTCCCGGATACCGGCGTCGTGACCACGGACAGCCTTGATCTCGATAGGCTCGCACTCCTTACCTGTCAGCTTGTAGTAAACAGTTCTGAGCGCTGCTTCCA
>JAEFBC010000149.1 GCA_016292155.1 Saccharofermentans sp.
GATCCCCGCCAGGGCAATGGGTTCTTATGCTCTCGAGAGGCTTATGGATTCTCTTGAAGGCAGGAATAGCGGGACATTTAAGGAACTTGGCGAGTTCTTCCGCGGCAGGACATGCGGATGCAGCGAGGATAAGGTCCAGTACGAGACCAAGCTCCGCAGCCGCTGGGATACGGACACTTCACATAACAGCGTATTCTCGTCCTTCAACCATCTCGATGAGGATCTCGTTATCCAGAATGATTTTGACGGCCTCATGAAAACGACATTCTCTTATGTTTTCCAGATAAGGGATTTTGAGAGCTTCTCCATCTGTCTCAACGATAAATGGCAGACCAAGGCAAAGGCGATGTCCGGCGCCATCGACGATTCGAGACTGTCACCTGAGAGGCTTTCTGATACTGAAAAGTTCTTCACGAGAAAGATGATGCACGTCATCGCGTGCCGTCCCGAAAATCTTAACTGCGACAGAGTAAGTGATGACGTTTACTTCGACAGGAACGTCCTAGTTCCCAGGCTTGATGCCAGCAGACAGAAGCCGGAAGCGTTCTTCTTCACGGCGCTGCATTTCGAGGAATCCATATTCGGATATGCGGTTCTCTCATATACCGAGGCGAGATCTTACAGGAAGTCCTACCGTTTCTGGCTCCACAGCATAATGAGGGGTCTTGAGAACTTCAGAAGATACGATGAACTCAATGAGATCAATAAGAAGCTCGAAGCAAGCCTCATCAGAGATCCGCTTACGGGTATCTTCAATTACAACGGTTTCTTAAGGCAGACTGAAGACATCATCGCCATGAATCCGCTGGGTGAGACAGAAAGGCTCGGCGTTCTTGCTGTCGACATCAAGAATCTTGCAAAGATCAATAATGACAGCGGAAGAGCGGCAGGCGACAACGCGATTATAAGCATCGGACGCTATCTGGGCGAGGTTTTCGCAAGAGGCCGCGTATACTGCATGGGCAACGGTGAGATGGTCGCAATGGAAGTCGCCGGCAGCAATGTCGATGTAAATGACCTCATAGAGCACAGGGTCAGGGAGCTTTCTGAGAAGATCGAACTCTTCAACGCATCTCTTGAAGAAGGAACCAGAAGACTTGAGGTCTACTATGGAACTTCGGAGGGCAGACCCAGGACGAAGGCTGATTATGAGAGCCTCGTAAGCGTTGCACTCTCGCGCAAGAACGGCCAGAAATCGAGCCTTCAGAAGCTCAATGCGGACGGCTTCAACGATTCACAGATCGAAGAGGCGAAGGTCGTTAACGAGATCCTCGACAAGAATAAGATCAACTATCATTTCCAGCCGATCATCAATGCGAAGAACGGCGAGATCTATGCATATGAAGCATTGATGAGGGTCGATACGAATCCTGTCATCCCGCCGCTTCTGGCCATCAAGTATGCGGGGATCTTCGACAGGCTTTATGATATCGAGAATGCGACATTCAATAATGTCCTGGCATATATCAACAAGAATTCCGACAAGTTCAATCCTGAGGCGAAGATCTTTATCAACTCCATTCCGGGACAGCGTCTGAAGAATGAAGACATGCAGATCATGGCTGATAAGGCGAAGGCGTTTGCAGGAAGGCTTGTCGTTGAGTTTACCGAGCAGTCCGAGATCGATGATGAAGAGCTCAATGCGATGAAGTCTGAGTACAGGAAGGCCGGATTTGAGACCGCCGTAGATGACTACGGAACTGGTTATTCCAATGTAAGCAATCTTCTGCGCTACATGCCGAACTATGTAAAGATCGACAGGGCGCTTCTTGCAAATATCCAGGATTCGCCTCAAAAGCAGCACTTCGTCAAAGACATTATCGAGTTCTCACATGACAACAACATAATGGCTCTGGCAGAAGGCATCGAGACGGCAGAAGAGATCGAGACGGTAATTGGTCTCGGCATCGATCTTATCCAGGGTTATTACACTGCACGTCCTTCCGGGAAGATCTTAAAGTCGATCCCTCAGGCCATTAAGGAAGAGATCGTTAAGTACAGCTCCAACAGGACAAAGAACCGCACAAAGAGAGACTATATAGCAGGAAGAGAAGCAAGGATCTCACTGCCGATCCTCATCAAGGAAGGCTACAACACGATCCATGTCACTTCCGGACATGTAACTCACAGGGATCTTCACATCATCGGCGTGCCCGGAGATGAGGCAAAGATCTCCCTTGAGATCGAAGAAGGATATAAGGGTAAGATCGCGATCGAGAACTGTTCATTTACCGGAAAAGCAGACGAAGCTGCGATCAGTATCGGTGATGACTGCGAAGTCGTTCTTGCACTTACCGGAGAGAATTCCCTTACGGGCGGCGGCATCAAGGTATCTCCTTCCGCAAGCCTTACCTTCGAGGGCGTGGGAAACCTTTCCATAAGCTCGACCGGCGTTGAGGCTTTCGGTATCGGAAACGATATGGATTCTTATCACGGAGATCTTGTTTTCGATCAGGACGGCCTTATCGAAGTCTCTGTAAATGCGAACAGAAGTGTTGCAATAGGAAGCGGCCTCGGCGGACACATCACCATCAGAAGAGGCATGTACAAGCTCAACCTCATGGGCCAGCATTCTGTCGGAATCGGTTCCAACACGGGCGATATCGATCCTCTTATCAGCAACTGCTTTATCGGCATCAAGAGCGCAGCTCAGTCTGCGGTCGGCATCGGTTCCTTCACCGGAAGATGCGATATGATGATCGAACACTCTTCGGTAAATATGGATTTCGAGGGCTCCGACGTGGTCATGCTGGGTTCCAAGCAATCCGAAAAGCTCCAGATAAGCATCTACAGTGCGACTGTCATCGCACAGTCCAAAGCGCCTGACATTACTGTCGTCGGCTCCGGCACGGCTGCTCCTTCAAACGTCATTATCGACTACGTATCTTTGAGAGTCGATCTGGGCGGCATGCAGGCTGGCATCTACAGGGGAGTGGATGACAGGGTCAAGGTAAGGGTATCCAATTCCAGGGTCGAAGGCGTCATATTCACGAGCCTTGATATCCCGAAACATGCAGATGACATGGATTTCCAGGTAACGGGATCCATTACAAAGCTCGATATCAACGGCCGCCTTTACGAACTGAATTCGAGAGAAGCTTAAATATCCAGATAGATAGGACAGTGATCAGAACCCATGATGTCAGTCATCATGTTGGATTCTTTTACGCGCGGATTGAGCCCGTCTGTCGTGAAGAAATAGTCGATTCTCCAGCCAACATTACGCTCTCTTGCGGCGGTCTTGTAAGACCACCAGGTGTAGCATTCCTTATCATCGGGATGGAGCATTCTGAAGGTGTCGGTAAGTCCCCTTTCGATGAATTTGTCCATATATGAGCGCTCTTCGGGAAGGAATCCCGAGATCTTTGAGTTTGCCTTGGGGTTCGACAGGTCGATCTCCTTATGCGCGGTGTTGACGTCGCCGCAGCAGATTACTTCCCTGCCCTGTGCTTTGAGGGCGTCGACCTGGTCTAAGAAGCAGTCGTAGAACCTGAGCTTGAATTTAACGTAGTCATCGCCTCTTCCGCCGTTCGGGAAGTAGATATTAAAGAGCACAAAATCGCCGAAATCAGCCTTGATTACACGGCCTTCGTGGTCGAATTCCTCAACGCCGAAGCCGAATTCGACGCTTTTGGGTTCGATCTTCGAATAGAGTGCTGTTCCGGAATAGCCCTTGCGCTCAGCTGAATAGAACCAGCTCTTATAGCCCGGGATATCGGTGATCTCAGGGCCTAACTGGTCTCTCATGGCCTTGATCTCCTGGATGCCGATCACGTCTGCGCCGATCTTCTCAAGGCTCTCTGCA
>JAEFBC010000150.1 GCA_016292155.1 Saccharofermentans sp.
CTTTGCTCCTCGTAAGTGCGGGAATCTGCGTGCTCGTATGCGGAATCTTCTATGCGGTGATCTACAAGCTCACATCAAACGCATACTATAAGATCGTATCGTAAGCTTACGGAATATATATAATCTGACAGGGCTGTCCCGTGAAGGGGCGGCCCTGTTGCTTATTCAGATAAAGTTTGTTTGAGAAATATCTCGTGTTGAGGTATCCTAAACGATAAGGGACAGATTATTTCGGAGGTATGGATTCGTGAAAGACCGTATTCGTGCGAATGCTTCAACGGCGTTTTTTAAGATCCTTGTTGCAGTAACTGTATTGCTGGGAGCGGCTTCGGCCATTTTCGGCAATATGTCATCAAAGCCTGTGGGAACGTATCTCATTCCGTCTTACCTTGAAACGATGAGATCATATTATCTCTGCAACACGATCTCACAATGCCTGTCGGTCTTAACGGTTCTTATGGTCATAACATGTATCCTGACCCTGATTATCGGCAACAAGATAATCTCTCTTGTTATCGTTGCAGGCGATCTTATGATGTTTGGATTCTTCTTCTTTACGTCTGCAGTACCTTATTTCCAGAAACCGCGCGTAGAGAAGACAAAACTCGTTAATACAGACTACCAGTACGGTCAGTATGGAACGGATAAGTACAGACTGTATTTTGATAACGGAATGACCGCAAAGATCCCCGCTGACGATTATGAATACGGCTCTAGAGGGAAATCGTATTATGTCGTAATGTGCGGAGATAAGAGCATCGGAGTTTTCGATGCGGAAAAGTATCAATATTCACCTGAATCATGAATGAAGTAAACAAGACACTCTACATACCTTTATACGGAAAATCCTTTGTCAGCAGGCAGGGGATCATTCTCCACGACGCAAAGGCCGAAGAGATATGGGAGAAGGAAGGCTTCAGCCTGAAGGGCAGATCCGCTTCCAAATGGCTGGCCTACAATATGGCTATGCGCGCGCGCGTCTTTGATGACTGGACTGATCACATGCTCGAAAAGGACCCGGACGCGATCGTCATCCACATCGGATGCGGCATGGACAGCAGATGTTTAAGAGTAAAGCAGCAATATAAGTGCTGGCTGGACTGCGATTTCCCTGATGTCCTTGCGGTACGCAGAAGGTACTATGAAGAGACTGCCAGCTATCACATGATGGAACTGGATGCCACGGATACTGAAAAGATAAAGGCTCTTCCTGACGGCGGTTCTGCTATCATCGTGCTTGAAGGAATTAGTATGTATCTGACAAATGATCAGCTCCGCAATCTGATCTTCGCATTAAAGCAGAGATACAATAAGATCAATGTCCTTATGGATGTGTATACCGTGCGCGGCGCTGAGGCTTCAGAGAAAAAGAACCCCATAAATGATGTCGGTGTCACAAAGACTTATGGTGTCGATGATCTGGGTGGCCTGCTTGCGGATACGGGCGTGAAGGTGATCTCCGAGCATTCATTTACTCCGGCTCAACTCATAGCTGAACTCAAGCCTTCTGAGAGGGGCTTTTTCAAAATGCTCTTTACCGGCAGGACATACGGTAAGTTTTACAGGCTTTTCGAACTGGCTTCCTGATAAGCAGTCACCAGTCCAGTCGCTGAAGAACGCAAAACAGTCTGAAAAATGATAAAAATCCCATGCGGAACGGGGCTTTAGGCGTAGTTTTCCTTAAAGAAAGTTGATATAATAGCAAGACGATATTTTCCTTTATTAATTTATGAGAGAGGGATGACCTATGATTTCTATAAACTTTCCCGGGAAGCTTACCCTTGGAATGAAGATCATTTATGGGATCGTTGCGGTCGGCATTATCGGCACTATTATTGCCGTTATTGCTTTTAACCGCAGTTCATATCTGGCGACTACGATGAGACTTGTGCGCACACAGGGTGATGTAAAGATCATTGAAGCCGGCGGCAGATCGAAGCCAGCTACCAAGAATAAGAGATTTGAATCCGGTGATTCGCTTATGACCGGCGTTAACGACAGCCTTGCTTCTGTAAGCCTTGATGACAGCAAGATCGTTACTCTTCAGAAGGACAGTAGGGCTGATTTCATCAAGAAGAGCAAGCAGATCGAATTAAAGCTCACAAAGGGAGCCCTGTTTTTCGAAGTAATTCAGAAGCTCAATGCAGATGAGACTTTCGAGATCAAGACATCCACGCTGACAGCAGGCATCAGAGGAACATCCGGATACATCTATTGTGATGAAGAGGGAAGGGATTCCATTACTGTTACTGACGGCATGGTAATTATCACCGCGGTCAATCCTGATACAGGCGAGCGTAAGTATGCCGAGGTAAAGGGCGGCCAGAGGCTCACTGTTATCCTTTATTCCGACCGTACTACAGACACTGTCGATTTTGAGATAGAAGATCTCAAGGAAGAAAATCTCAATGATTTTATTCTTAAGATGCTCGTCGAAAACGATAAGCTCCTGGATAAGGTCTGCAACGAGACAGGCTGGGACAAGCAGAAGCTTAAGGATCTTATGAGTGCCATCCTTAACACCCAGATCGAAGGAACAGAGATAACTCCTACACCTACAGAAGAAGAGACGGAGCCTGCTGATACATCTGAATCTGAGACAGAGACGGAGACCGAGACAGAAGAAACAAAGAATACGTCTGAATCTTCTGAAGCTACATCCGGCAGTACCAAGCCTAAGGCTACAAATACTCCTAAGCCGAAGGCAAACAATACTAACAATAATAACCACAACAATAACACCAAGCCGAAGGCTACAAGTACACCTAAGCCTAAGTCTACTGCAACGCCTACACCTGCATCAGGTGATAATCCCGGCGGTTCCACCGGCGGAGACCCGACAAGCGGCGGAGGTTCA
>JAEFBC010000151.1 GCA_016292155.1 Saccharofermentans sp.
AGGACTGAAATCCGCATCCATTGAGACAGAAGCCTTCTCAGTTGCACCGGAAGACGTAGTTACGTCTGTTCCAGAAGCAGGTTTTACGTCGGATCCGCTGCAGGATGCGATGGATAAGGCAATTGCGCCGCAGAGGATCACAGATAAGATTTTTTTCATTTTAATACTCCAAATTCTTTGTATTACGTGGATATTATAGCATCCGCGGCAATCCGAATTTGAGGAATATCTTTAAAAGTGCAACATTTCGGGCATTCCGGCTGTTTATAAGGCATAAAGCAAATTTATTAGGATAATAGGAGGACACACCATGAGAATTTGCACTAAAAAAGACATCAGGATCATTACGGGGGTAATGGCAGCATCACTGATCTTCTCCGGCTGTTCGGTGAATTTAAAGAAGGACAAGCCCTTAAAGGATAATCCTGAGATCAAGACTGAGATCAGTCTGGACAAAGTCTCTGAGACCAAGTACGACAAAGACCTGATGGATAAGGAGTACAGGAGATACAGCTTCGACCTTCTGAACCAGACGGTAAAGGACTGCGGCAAGGACGGCAATGTGATGATCTCTCCTGCATCGGTAATGCTGGCGCTCGACATGGTCGCTGCAGGCGCAAAGGGCGAGACGTTGAAGCAGCTTACGGACGTTTTCGCGAAGGGACAGGGACCTTTGAACCAGCAGGCTTATGCTGCGGCATTGATGGATAAGATCAATGGTTCCAAAGATGTGGAATTCACATGCGCGAATGCGGTATGGAATAACGAGAAGCTTTTAGGTGACGGCATCAACACCAGGTATGTCGATTACATAAAGGAGACATTCCTTGCAGAATACAAGGCTGAGGCATTTGGCAAGGGTACGGCTGATGAGATCAATAAGTGGGTTGATGAGCATACCAGGCACATGATCAGTAAGATCGTAAAAGATATCGACCCGGATACTGCGATGATCCTTGTAAATGCGATCTGCTTCGATGCAAATTGGGAAAGGGAATATGAAGAATACCAGGTAAATACCGGAAAGTTTACAAAGGCTGACGGAAGCGAACAGAACGTTATGTTCTTAAGCGACGAGACACGCGATTATTTCGAGACTGATAAGGCTACAGGATTCATGAAAGAATATAAGGGCGGCGATTACGCGTTCCTTGCGATCCTTCCTACTGACACAAATATCAGCGCAAACAAGTTTGCAGAAGATTTTACTGCCGAAGATTACGAGAAGTTCATCAAGAGCGCATCAACTGAGTGGGAAGTTTATTCCAAGATGCCGGAGTTCAAGTCGGACTTTGAGTTTCTGATGAATGATACGCTTAAGACTTTAGGCGCAGGCGATGTTTTCGATGAGAGCAAGGCAGACCTCTCAGGCATTGCAGGCAAACCCGGAGAACTCGTTATCTCGAAGGTCTTACATAAGACACATATCGAAGTGGACAGGAAAGGAACAAAGGCTGCAGCAGTTACATCCATCGATGTTGAAGTAACCAGCGCTGAACCGCCTGAATTCAAGACCGTTAACTGTGACAGGCCATTTGTTTATGCTATCGTAGACGTAAAGACAATGGCTCCCATATTCATCGGAACAGTTAATGAGATTTGATCGGAATAAGATATTCCGGAGGACACGAAAATGAAGACTTTTACAAAGAAACACATTAAGGCTTTAACAGGCATCATGGCAGCATCTCTGCTTCTTAGCGGATGCACCGGAAGAAATCCTTCCGGAAACCGCCTGACCGACGATCCTGCCATCAAGGCTGAGATCGATCTTGCCAAGGTTAAAAAGACTGACTATGACAGCGCTCTGATGGATTCGGAATACAACAGATATACTTTCGCGCTTTTAAGCCAGACGGTTAAGGATTCTGGCGGCGACGGGAACGTGATGGTATCTCCGGCATCGATCATGATAGCTCTCGACATGGTTGCCGCAGGTGCCAAGAAGGACTCATTAAGACAGCTCACGGATCTTTTTGCAGAGGGGCAGGATCCTCTTTTGCAGCAGGCATACGCGGCAGCGCTGATGGATAAGATCAACAGTGCCAAAGATGTTGATTTTGCCTGTGCAAATGCTGTCTGGAACAACAGCAGGCTTTTGGGTGACAAGGTAAACACGAGATACGTCGACTACATCCACGAGACTTTCCTTGCCGAATACACGGTGACGGAATTTAATCAAAAGACCTGCGATGAAATCAACAGATGGATATATGACCACACCGATAAGAAGATCAGTAATATGCTCGATGAGCTTAATCCGGACACGGCCATGCTGCTCGTAAATGCGATCACATTTGACGGCAAGTGGGATGAGCCTTATGAGAAGGACAAAGTCAACGACGGCGAATTCACGGCTTCAGACGGCCATACCCAGAATGCGGTATTCTTGAGCGAGACATCAAACGTTTATTTCGAGTCTGACAAGGCCACGGGTTTTATGAAGAACTATAAGGGCGGAGAATACGCATTCCTCGCGATCCTTCCCAAAGACGCTTCCGTAAGCGCGAACGGGTTCGCAAAGGACTTTACATCAGCAGATTACGAAGCATTCATCAAAAGCAGGACAACGGAATACAATGTTCATTCCAGAATGCCTGAGTTCAAATCCGATTTTAAACTCCTGATGAATGATACGGTCGCAAATCTCGGCGCCAGGAATATTTTCGAGCCCGGTCTTGCTGATTTCTCAGGAATCGCGTGCACACCCGGCGAGCTCTACGTGTCAAAGATCCTTCATCAGACACACATCGAAGTGGATGCCAAGGGCACAAAAGCCTCTGCTGCAACTGTAGTATCGATGGCGAAGAACGCAAGCTTTGAAGACCCGTCTAATGACCGTTACGTAAACTGCGACAGGCCTTACATGTACGCCATCGTTGATACGAAAACAATGACTCCCGTCTTCATCGGAACCGTGAACGGAGTTTAATGCAAGTGCATAGCGGTTAATGGCATCAGGCCATAAAAAATGTAGTAAAAGTCAATCAATTTCCTTCCTGCCACGGGTTATAATATGCGGAGTGTTTTCTAACACTCCGCATTATTTTTCTCAGGAGATTATTCTTGGAAACGCCCGGAAATAAAAGCCTCATAAAGAAGATCCTTTACGTCGTCGTGACTTTGCTCCCGATGGCTATATACATGGTCGTCTATATGCCCACATTCTTCTGGGTGGAAGGCCTTGATCACGGCGGCAATTTCCACATTATCCACACTGCGATCGATGACATGATCCCGGTTATCGAAGTGTTCATTATCCCTTATGTACTCTGGCTTCCTTACCTTTGCGCCGGCATGATCGCCATCGCCATCAGAAGCCGGAAGATCTCACGCAAGACATCTTATATGCTCATGACGGGAATGACTTTGTTCATAATCATCTCGCTCGTATATCCCAATATGCTTGAGCTCAGGGCAGCCATTCCCGACCGTCAGAATATCTTCCTCGACATGATCTCTTACCTGCACTCTATAGACACGCCTACAGATGTTCTTCCGAGCCTTCATGTTTACGATGCGCTCGTAGTTGCAGCAGGCATGCATCTGGCTTTCAAAGATAAAAAGGCACTTCTTGTCTCAAGCGATATCCTGGTATTCCTCATCGTGCTTTCCACGATGTTCATCAAGCAGCATTCGGTCATCGACGTGATCTCCGCGATCGTAATGTTTATCCCTGTTTTCATCACGATCTGCTTCATTATCAGGCCGGTAAAAAAAGCAGAGTAATCCAAAAAATTTAACATTTTTCCAATAGTGGTATAATAATACTGTTTAGGGTGTTAGGCACATGAGCCGTCAGGCTCTCATAAGTGAGGGGGAAAAAGCTTATGATGAAGTGTCCGCATTGTGGTGCACTATGCACTGATGAAGACAAGTTCTGCTCTTTGTGCGGAACTGATATGTCCAGGCAGATACTCAGGGAACAGGGTTTGCCTGCAGTTCAGCCGGTTGAGATCGATCCTGTTGTAATCGAGCCTGTTGAGGTCCAGGTTGAGCGCACGGTTTCTGAAGCCAGGAAGAAGAAAAGCTTCACGTGTGTTTTGGGTTTTATCATCTCTGTGGCATTAATACTTGCATCCATAGCGTTTTGGATATTTGAATTCGGCAGCAAGACATTACGGTTCAAGACTGATGCTCCCGGGCATCTTGCGCTTTTAGTTTTGGTGCTTCTTCCGGTAGGATTTATCTTATCGCTGGTCGGTACGATCGTTGCCAGAAAAAGTAAAAGCCGGAAATACGGAATAGCCGGACTGTGCTGTTCTGTTGCAGGTCTTGCCGGCGGCATTGCGATGTGGGTTTTATTTTTTTCCGGCGCAACGGCTAAGTATAATAAATACGGTTCCGAAACCATCCGTAAAGACAATTATGATGTCAGGCTGCAGCAGGATAATCCCTTTTTGGCATCGGCCGTAGATTACTATTGGGACGGCGATCCGAGCCACGTGGTTTTAAAACCGGACCTGTTAAGTGACGGAACGAAGATCACAAGCATTGGCGAAGTTGAATCTTTCGAAATCGTTTTGGAACCGGGGCTGGATTATCTTAAAACTTATGATTATTTGTATACAGCATCATTATTCAACAATCGTGAAAACTTAAAAGATGATCTTGACAGCTACGGCATCAAGCCCGGAACGGTGGTTAATTTCACTACCATTACTTTTTATGTTGAAATCGGTAAGGATATAGAACAAGTCGAGATCAGTAAATATGGCGGACAATATTTTGCAGTAGGGAGTAATGATGCCGGTACGATTACTTTCTATAAATGGTTTTACCACTTTACGGTCGATTCCGGGAATGAGAATTATTATGCCGAAGACGGAATTCTTTACAATAAAAGAACCAATGAAAAAGTCAATGCATTTTATTATGACGGCGATAACTCCTTTGAAGAATGGGGCCGGATCTACAAACCGGAACTCATTCCGACAGAGGAGACGGAGTTCTCGGAAACTACATCGACTCCTGTGCTTCCCATTACGTTTGGTACCGGTCCTGAGCTCATCAATCTCTGGTCATTCACGGATGAAGTCCCGAAGATGGTGCGCCAATATATTAAACTGAATCCTGAGTTCGGTGAGAAATATACTGTTGTTTGTACAGTTATTCCTCCAGACGAGGGACGTTATCAGGACGAGCTGGATAAAGCTATTGTGGCAGGCGGTGATCAGGCTCCTGATATATTCACTGCTGAAGAGGCTTTTATAATTAAATATTCACAAGGCGATATGTCCAAGTTTGCTGCAACGTATAATGATCTCGGCATTAATGTTAAAGCCAAGGTTAAAGAAGCTGATATTGCCCAATACTCAATTGATGTCGGTTCGCGCAATGGAGAGATCGTGGCTCTCGGATATGAGTCTGCAAGTTGCGTTATGATCTACAATGCTAAGATTGCGAAAGAAGTATTCGGCACAGATGATCCTTCAGTGATAGAGGACATCACAGGTGCGGGATCCGGTAAATGGGATAAATTCCTTGAGGCAGCGGATAAGCTTGAATCCAAGGGTTATGCCGCGGTTTCCGGTTATGAAGACCTATGGAGCATGTGCGATAAGTCCGTTGCTGCGCCCTGGGTTGTTAAAGGCGATATCAAGATCGATTCAAGAAGAGAGACTTTTTTCGATATTGCCAGAATGATAAAAGAAAAAGGCTATTCAAATGACTCCAGACTATGGTCCTATGAATGGTATGATGACATGAAGGGTGAGGGTGAAAAGAAAGTTTTCGCATTCTTCGGACCTGCCTGGCTCATCAACTACGCCATGATCGGCAACTGCGGCGGTAACCAGCCCGGCGAAGGTACTTACGGTCAATGGAGAGTATGCGCTCCGCCGGTGGGATCCTTCTGGGGCGGTGCATGGATCCTTGCGAACAAAGACACAGAGCAAAAGGAAGGCGTTGCTGAACTTATCGAGTGGATCACTCTTGATACTTCCGAAACGGGTCTTCAGTATCTTTGGGCTAACGGTCTGATAGACTGGGACAATGATCCCGAGACAATAACATTAAAGGCTGCAGTTGCTTCTAATACGGTTATGGCTAAGTCTGACGGTACATCGGATTTCTGCGGAGGGCAGAATATCTTCCCTGCATTTATTCAGGCCAATTATTTTGCTTCCGGCAAAAACATGACACAGTATGATTTTCTCATCAGCGGATATTACACAGATGCGGTCAGACAGTATGCCGAAGGTGTGACAGACAAAGAACAGGCTATTAAGGATTTCAAGAAAGCAGTTAAAGAGAATATCAGTTTCTGATAAGAATACAGGTGAGGGGGATTAATAATGAACATCTGTCCTGAATGTGGGACACCGCAACAAGATAAAAGTCCGTTTCTAAAGAAAAAAACCAAAGCCGGCGTTACCGGTATTCTTAAACCCGCAGTTTGTACAACAGTAGTGGCTGCGATGATGATATCCGCGGCGTGTGACAGCAAATCTGGAGCGTCACAGCAAACGGATCCTACAACAATGACATCCGAGTTAATACCCTGGGAAGAGCTTGGTCAAGACTATACTACTCTGGGAGAGAGATACACATATACATATGGCACAGGTCCTGAGAAGATCAGCCTCTGGTCATACACAGACGAAATTACACGTATGGCATTTATGTTCGTTAAACAAAATCCGGAGTTCGGCGAAAAATATACCATAGACTGTACATTTATTTCTCAGGATGACGGCGTGTATCAGTTTGCGCTTGATAATGCCCTGGTTGCAGGCGGAGACATGGCTCCTGATATATATATGGCGGAGGCAGCATACGTACAAAAATACACGCAGGGTAAAATGGCCAAATTTGCTGCAACTTATAGGGATCTCGGCATCGATGTCGACGTCAAGATCAAGGAAGCAGACATAGCGAAATATTCAGTTGATATAGGTACCCGCGACGGCGAAGTTGTAGCCCTGAGTTATCAGGGTTCCGGCAGCGCAATGATCTACAATGCGGAAATCGCAAAAGATGTTTTCGGCACAGATGATCCTGAGACGATCGAGAAGATCACCGGAGCGGGCACCGGCAATTGGGATATGTTTTTCAAGGCGGCAGATCAGCTCAAGGAAAAGGGCTATGCGGCAATATCAGGCCCTTCTGATATCTGGAAAGCTTGCGAGAGTTCTTCTGAAACACCGTGGATCGTTGATGGCAATCTCAGGATAGATCCGGCGAGAGAAAAGTATCTCGATATCTGCAAGACGATAACAGACAACGGTTATTCCAACAATTCCCAGAGCTGGTCCGAAAACTGGCTTAAAGATATGAGGGGAGAGGGCGAGAGGAAGGTTTTCGCATTCTTCGGGCCTTCCTGGTTCATCAACTACGTCATGATCGGCAACTGCGGCGGAAGCCATCCCGGTGAAGGCACGTACGGTCAGTGGAGAGTCTGCGCACCTCCGGTCAGTTTCTTCTGGGGCGGCACGTGGGTCCTCGCAAATAAGGACGCAAATAGCAAGGAAGGCGTTGCAGAATTCATCGAATGGCTTACACTTGATTCTTCCGAAACAGGCTTTCAGTATCTTATAGCCAACGGTCTGCTGGATTGGGATAACGATCCCTATACTCCGGAAGTACAGGAAGGTGTTGTCTCTATTTCCGTTATGTCCAAATCTGACGGAAGAATGGATTTCTGCGGCGGCCAGGATACATATGTGGCATTTGTACAGAGCAACAATCTGTCTTCCGGAACAGCCTTATCACCGTACGATGAGATCTTAGGCAGTTTCTTCAAAGATGCGGCTGACCTGTATGCCAAAGGCAAAATAAGCAAAGAAGAGGCTATGGAACAGTTTAAGATCTCTGCTAAGGACTACATTGACTCTTTGTAAGGAAAAAGGATTTATAAGTGTTAGGGGGCGAATGCTTATGAAGAAATGTCCAAAGTGCGGTATACCCGCAGAAAATGAAGCTAAAGTCTGTTCTAACTGCGGAAATGTTTTTCCGGAAATAAGGCCGCTTTGCCAGGCCGGTGTTGTAGGATTAATCTGTTCAATAGCTTCATTAGTTTGTATCCACACGGCATTTATTGTGTATCTTATCGGTGAAGCTATCGGGACTGATACGTTCAGCAGAATTGTGGCTGCCGTTTTATGTATCCTGGCAATTGCCTGTTGTATTTTGGGATTTATCTTTTCTCTCAAAGGCTTTAAAGATACCAAGAAAGAAAACATGAGAGGCCGGGGGATTGCTTCTGCAGGACTCATTATGTCTTCCATTCTGGGCGGAATCGGCTCGACGTTTATCGTAATACAGTTCATGATTGTTACTTTAATAATCGTATTTATCGTATCTTTGTTCCAAAGTTATGGCGAAAGCACTCCTTCGTCCAATAATCCAATCTCATACCGGGATTACGAAACACAGTATACAGAGCCTACGTATACGGATTATAACTGGTATGAAACATCCGAAGAGACAACTACGACCGATAAGCAGGTCATGACTTTCGGCACCGGTCCCGAAACCATTAATCTATGGTCATTCACAGACGAGATCCCAAAAATGGCAGATCAGTATGTTAAACAGAATCCGGAGTTCGGTGAGAAATATACTGTCGAGTGCACGATAATTGCTACTGACGGCGGCGCTTACCAGACAGCATTGGACAATGCTCTCGTAGCCGGCGGTGATTCAGCTCCTGATATCTATTCGGCTGAGGCAGCGTTCGTCCTCAAGTATACACAGGGTGACATGGCTGGGTTCGCTTCCACATATAAGGATCTCGGTATCGATGTAAACGCCAAGATCAAGGAAGCTGATATTGCCAAGTATTCAGTCGATATAGGCACCAGAGACGGCGAAGTGGTTGCCCTCGGTTACCAGGCTACAGGCAGCGCTATGATCTATAACGCAGAAGTTGCCAAGGATGTTTTCGGTACGGACGATCCTGCTGAGATCGAAAAGATCGTTGGTGCAGGTTCAGGCAATTGGGACAAGTTCTTCGAAGCAGCAGCTAAGCTCAAGGGAAAGGGTTATGCGGCAGTTTCCGGCCCGGCGGACATCTGGAAAGCTTGCGAAAAATCCGCTGATAAGCCCTGGCAGGTTGATGGTGAACTTTATATAGACCCTAAGAGAGAAAAGTATCTCGACCTTGCCAAGACGATCAAGGACAACGGCTATTCTAACGACACAGCTAACTGGTCTGAGGGTTGGTATAACGACATGAAGGGCGAAGGTGAACAGAAGGTATTTGCTTTCTTCGGACCTGCCTGGCTTATCAACTACGTTATGATCGGCAACTCCGGCGGAAACAGGATTGGCGAAGGCACATACGGCCAGTGGAGAGTCTGCGCTCCGCCGGTGGGTTTCTGGTGGGGCGGCACGTGGATTCTTGCGAACAAGGAGACAGAGCAAAAGGACGGCGTTGCAGAGCTGATTGAGTGGATTACTCTTGATACTTCCGACACAGGTCTCCAGTATCTCTGGGCTAATGGTCTGGTTGACTGGGATAACGACCCTGAGACTGTTACAAGCAAGGACACCGTGGCTTCTGCCGTGGTTATGGCTAAGTCTGACGGTACATTGGATTTCTGCGGCGGCCAGAATTTCTTCCCGGCTTACATTGAAGGCAACAAACTAGCTTCTGCAAAGGCCATGACACAGTATGACGAGACGATAGACGGTTATTTCACAACCGCAGCCAGCCAGTATGCGTACGGCGAGATGAGCAAAGAGGAAGCAATGGAGCAATTCAAGCAGAAGGTTAAGGAGAATGTTGCGTTTTA